>CAIUQV010000428.1 GCA_903901375.1 uncultured Ignavibacteriota bacterium | reverse complement strand
CTGCAAATTATACGCAAAATGGCATCTTATCGAATAAAATTCAAATATAGTATAGTTTTGCCTATATATTACAAGCAATATTCATACCATTATTTAAAGTTTATTGAATTCTATGAAAGTTAATGAATGAACTGATTCAAGACTTGAAATTAATTCTTCATACCCATCAAACACATCTGATTTTGCATTAATTTCAATTGTTTTACAGATAGAAGCAATTTCTTTTGCCCCAATATTCAAACTGGCACCTTTTAACGCATGAGCAGATTTTGAAAGATTATTATAATCTGATTTAAGCAAATAATCTTTAATTTGCTCCAAAAGTACCGGATATTGTTCTGAATACAAGTCAAGAATTTCTTTAAGAAATTCATTTCCATCATCCCCGCCTAATTCTTTAAGTCCCTGAATGATGTTTAAGTCCAATAAATCTTCTTTTAAAAAAGGCATTTTATAATGTTCCTCTTAATGATTGCTCTCTTTCGATTGATTCAAAAAGAGCTTTAAAATTTCCTTTACCAAAACTTCTAGCTCCTTTTCTTTGTATAATTTCAAAGAAAAGTGTAGGTCTATCTTCTACGGGTTTTGTAAATATCTGAAGTAAATAACCGTCTTCATCTTTATCGACAAGAATACCTAATTTTCCTAATTCTTTAATGTCTTCGTCAATCTTACCAATTCTATTTTCAAGTTCCGAATAATATGTACCGGGTACAGTCAAAAACTCAACTCCCCTTTCGTTTAAAAGCTTAACAGTTTCAATTATATTTGGAGTAGTCAATGCGATGTGCTGAATTCCGGGTGTTTTGTAAAAATCGAGATATTCTTCTATTTGAGATTTCTTTTTCCCGGGTGCAGGTTCATTAATAGGTATTTTAATTTTACCGGTATTATTCTGCATTACTTTGCTCATCAGAGCAGTATAATCTGTTGAAATATCTTTATCGTCGAAAGACAATAATTGACTGAATCCCAGGGTATTGGCATAAAATTCAACCCAGTTTAACATTTTACCGAGCTCCACGTTACCTACCATATGGTCAACAGATTTAAGTCCTGTATCTGTAATACCTTTTAAACTACGATTAGTTGCATCAACAAATCCAGGGAATAATTTTCCAGAATAGTTCTTTCTATCAATAAAAGAATGAATCGTATCACCAAAGGTTTTTATTGAAGACTTTACAAATTTCCCTTCAGGTGTATCAAAGACAGTTGGCTCAAGAACCGCTATAGCTCCACGTTTTACAGTTTCCTGGAATGCCTTAACTGCATCATCCACCTCGAAAGCAACATCTCTGACACCATCGCCATGTTTTTTTACATGCTGTGAAATAAAAGAATCATCTGTATATGGTGAGGTGAGTATAAACCGTATTTTGCCCTGTTCTAAAACATATGATGCATTCTCTTTATTACCTGTTTCCAGACCTGCATAACCGGTAAGTTTAAATCCAAAAGCATACTGATAATAAATAGCAGATTGTTTAGCATTACCGCAGTAGAATTCTATGTGGTCAATTCTTTTTAAAGGGAGAAAGTCTTCCATATTTTATGTTATTTAATTCTTAAAGAATATTAAACAAGAAGTCTATATAATTTAATTCCCTAAATCAATACTTATATTCACGTGGGTCTATTCCAAGCTTTGACAATTTTTGTCTCAAACTAACCGGATGAAAATTAATTGCCTTAGCTGTTGCAGCTACATTACCTTTATACAATTTTAAGTACTTTTTCAGAAAATCGAGTTCAAAATCCCTTATAATAGTTTCTTTATTATCATTATAATCTGCAGACAGAGTTTTTTCTGAAGCTTTACCAAGAATATTTGCAGGCAATAAATCAATAGTGATTCTATTTTTATCACTAAGTATTGATACTCTTTCTGCTACATTTTTAAGCTCTCTTATGTTTCCCGGCCAGTTGTAGTTTATGAGTACATCTTTTACATTCCTATCAATTTCAGGAACTGATTTTTTATTACTTACACTAAATTCTTTTATAAATTTATCAAAGTAAAACTCTATATCCTCTTTTCTGTCTTTTAAACTCGGGAGGTGGAATTCGAAAACATTCAACCTATAGTACAAATCTTCCCTAAATCTGCCTTCAAGAATAAGTTTTTTCAATTCCTGATTGGTAGCGGCAATAATCCTTACGTTTGTTGACTGAATTCTTGTATCACCAACTTTAGAAAACTCCCTTTCCTGCAAGACTCTTAAAAGTTTAACCTGAATTACCGTATCAATTTCCCCTATTTCATCCAAAAATATAGTACCATTATCAGCTATTTCAAAATATCCTTTATGGTCTTTAACAGCTCCGGTAAATGAGCCTTTGACGTGTCCAAACAATTCTGATTCCAGTAATTGAGGGGGTAATGCAGCACAATTTAAAACTACAAACTGCTGATTTTTTCTGTTACTGTTTTTGTGAATAAACTTAGATAAGACCTCTTTACCAGTACCATTTGAACCTGTAATGAGAACAGTGGAATCTGTTTTGGCAACTTTCCGTGCCTCAGAAAGCATATCATTTATTTCTTTGCTCGAAGTTTCATAATTAAATTCTTCTTCATTATCTTTTTCAACTAAATCCAGTTTTTGTTTCAAAAGAATATTCTCATGCAATAGTTGAACTCTTTCAAGTCCTCTCTGAATTGAAAGGAGCAATTCTTCTTTATTTATTGGTTTAGTTAAATAATCAAAAGCACCAAGTCTGATAGCATCTACAGCAGACCGAATTGTTGCAAAAGCAGTAATTAATATAACGATAAAATCAGGTTCTATTCTTAATGCCTGTTCAGTCAATTCTATACCGTTCATGCCGGGCATATTAAAGTCCGTTAACAAGATATCAAATTTGAACTCTTTAATTTTTTCTATTGCCTTTTCCCCATCAGTGACCGTAGTAACTTTATGTCCGGCATCCTCAAGAACTTTTCTTAGAATTGCTATAGATGTGACTTCGTCATCAACTACTAAAATTCTAGCCATGTTTCCCCTTTTTAATTAGAACGAAAATCAATTATTAATATTACTTTTTCAATACCATTTTCTTTGTATTAACATTCTCTCCATTAACATTCATCACATAAAAATACACACCAGAAGGAAATTCAGAGGCATTCCATTCTGTCGAATACTGGCCTGCATTAATTTGTCTGTTTAGGAGCACAACAACTTCCCTACCCAAAACATCAAAAACTGAAATCTTTACATTCGATAATTTCGCAACATCAAAAGTTATTTTTGTTGCAGGATTAAATGGGTTTGGATAGTTCTGGTTCAGATTAAACTTTGATGGTATTATTTCTGATATTGTATTAATGCCAATAGATCCTCCGGCATCTGTCAATCTTTTCACAAAATCCTGATAATATTGATTAGCGATTAATGAATCATAAACAATAACGACATTCTCATCATTATCGTATGATGCTGCAGTGGAAAAATTATAAGAACCTGTTTCAACTACAGGATTACTGCTAGGTGTTTCAGCATCAATCAGAATATATTTATCATGGAACAGATAAGAGACATTATAGTTATCCAAGAAAACTTTCGCTGTTGGATTCCATACGGTTCCTCCCAATCCTGCCATTTCATAGTAAACCGGCCCATTTGTATAATTTCCGTTTGTACTTCTATCGAATACACCTCTTACCATGATTGTTGGAGGATTGTATTTTAATTTCATTTTATTTGCAATAGAGAATTTTGTAAAAGCAAATATGCAGAAATTAATCGACTTATTAGTTTCGTTTGTAATCATATTTTCGATTTTTGTTGAAATGTCATCGGACGGTGAAAAATAGCATTCCACTTTTCTTCCGTTAATATTAAATAAGTGCGGAGTATTATCAAGCTTAGCCGTACCAAACTTTGCATTTGAGGAATTATTGACGTCGTTATGAGAGCCCCACATTTCTTCAAACTCTCTTGTATAGGCATGACTTAAAGATTCATCCTGAATAAACAGGACATTTTCAACATCCTGATTGAATTGCTGACTTGTAATATTTGCAGAACCTGTCCATACCCATTTTTTTGAATAAGCTGATGCTGAAGTATCTCTGCCATCAAATACTATAAATTTGTTATGCATTAAAGCACCACCTGAAGGACGCTGTTGTACTCTGATACCGGAATTAATTAATTCCTGCATTAAGGGTTGTATTGATCTGGAATCGTAAACGATTCTAATTTTCACACCGCGGATAAAAGCACTAATTATTGCGTTTTTAATTTGAATTAAATCGTCAAAAGAATAAATTGCCATATCTATAGACTTTTGAGCAGAATCGATTCGCTGAATAAGTCTTGTTTGCAGATTTGCACTACCATTGGCAAGATTATTCGGCAAAGCAACAGATGGCTCAGTCGGATAATTAAAGTAAGCTTCCATTTTGCCCGTAGATTGTGTATGTGAGGCAGTTGAAAAATACTTCGGACCATAAGTACTTGTACCGGAACCGTCTGTGGAAGAAACCTGTGCATAGTAAATTTTTCCGGGACGTAAATTTGTTAATGTTGCTGTATGGGTTGTTACCAGTGTTGCATTATAAATAGAATCTGTGTAAACAACAGCCTGACCTATTGAATCAGAAACGAAATATCTAATTTTAGTATCACCCGGCAGCGTTGTATTGAACGTCAAAGTAATGCTATTAGGATTTATTGCAGATTCCAAAGGAACTGTAGATATGGTTGGTCCTACAGCCTGAGTGACGATATCATTTAAGTTACGAGGTATAATCTGATATCCGCTCAAATACGGTGAACTTGAATCAAACTGGCTTTCAAGTGCAGTAACTGTAAATGGATAAGGCGGAATGATAGTATTTGCTATATTCGTTGAAGTATAAATTCTTATATCAACCGAATCTGTACCAACGAATATTCTGTAATTTGTACCCGAAGCTGAAGTTGTCCATGTTGTTGCCAGAACGCCGCTTGTTGTTTTAACTGCTGTGATACCTGTGATTTTTATCAAACGGCCTTCATATAGTTCTCCGTTTTCCCTTGCCTGAGTTGGTGTTACTACAACTGGTGTAGTATTTTTTCCTGTTGATATTACATTAAATGCACTTACCGGCTGCAACTCTGTCAAGCCATTATAATGAGTGACAACACCTGTAACCTGTACACTATCACCTCTCACAACTCCTGCACCAAATGTAGCATCGTATGCAGCAGTACCCGCGGTTGGACTTTGCAAATATACCAGTGGAGGTCCTAACTCTCCCTGTGTTGTAACAGTGCCCTGAACGGTAACTGTTTGTCCCAATAATAGAGGAACTCCATTCGCATCCTGTTTTCTCAAAGAATCAAGCGTTATTACCTGACCATATACACTGCTGAATAATACCAGCAAAACTACCAAAATAATTGATTTCTTAAACATAACTAAATTAATTTAATTTTTAAAAACTCTATATTTATAAATATCCACAAATTAGCTTAAAAACGCAATATTTCACTTAATTAAATATAATGTAATATGTTCTTGCTCTATTGTAATATGTTCTTGCTCTATTGTAATATGTTCTTGCTCCATTGTAATATGTTCTTGTTGCGTTGTAATATGTTCTTGTTGCGTTGTAATACGTTCTTGCTACATTGTAATACGTTCTTGCTACATTGTAATATGTTCTTGCTCAATTGTAATATGTTCTTGTACCATTGTAATACGTTCTTGCTACATTGTAATACGTTCTTGCTACATTGTAATACGTTCTTGCTACGATGTAATATGTTCTTATAATAAAACAACATTACTTTGCCCTTTTTCGTGTACAAAAAACCGTATAAATTCACGAAAAATGGATTTTCTACTATTTCAAAACTATTAAAGAACGTTATTTTATTCTGTTACCGTATATTTTCAAAACAGTACTTATCACCACGCCATTTGGCTCATCTGCCATTTTTCTGTCAATCTCTTTTTTGAAAACGGCGAAATCCTCATTAAGTCCCTTGTCCATAACAGGTTTATTATAACCATAATTATACGGCGAAATATACTTATATTCGTACTTATCAATCAATTCTTTAAATTTTGGAATGTTCCTCACCCATAGAAATGACTTATCGTCCCAGAAAAGAAGCTTCCAGTTTGCACTTTTACAAAAGTACGAGATACACGTATTTTCCATTTCTTTAGGGTCACGAACCAAATCCGGCGCAAGATATATCGCATAATCAATCCCGTATTCATCAAGCTTTTGTTCAAACCCCGCACGTTTTCCCAATATTTGCTGATATTTATTAAAAATATCGTCATTCAAATTTCTGCTGTCAATAAAATTCTGTTTACCTTCAAAATTCCAGATGAAAAAACCACCGGTACCAAAATGATTGAAAATCTTATCCCCTTTATTTGGAATATCGTTTGCTTTCATAAATTCAAACATAGCAGTAGGAATAAAATCAGAGTTGATTCCAAAACCCGAAACCCTGTAATACGTTAAATATTCAAGATATAATTTATTATTGGGAATATTAAACATCAGAAAGACTAAAAACAGACCAATAATAATTTTAACAGCAGGTTTTTTGAAAAGGAATTCCTTGAGTGAATTGTTTTTCAAATTACTCAAAAAGAAATAAACTGAAATAACAATAAATACAAACGTAATTATAACATAGTCAACAGTAAAACGCATTGCCCTGACGGAATAAACTGCGAATGAGACATATATCAGCGCAAAGAACCAGTCTTTCTTTTTAATGGAATAATAAACACTTATTACACCAAGGAATAAAAGTGACTTATAAATATAAGATACAAAACTGTCGTGATATCTGGCACTGAATGGAGACATCCACTCATTAACAGTTTCGAGCATCTTCATTTTAGTGTGATCGTATGCATAGAAATATGTTTGCAGAAAGTTCGGGTTTATAAGCATCATCAATGTCGAAACAAGAAGTATCACGAATAAAAATCTCAATTCAGTTTTCTGAAGTGGCTTAACAGATGAATTTTGGGAATAGAAATATGTACCAATTAGTTCAGAAATAAAATATACAAACATTAGAAATCCTCCAGCAATAATCCCCATATGCATGTTTGCCCACAACAGGAATATAACAGGGATAAAATAAAGGACTTTTCTGTTTCCCCTGTTAAAATACCGGTACTCACAAATTACCAAAATTAAAAATGCAAAAAAGACGTAAGACATTAAATGCGGACGCGGAGTAAGTCTGTCAATGATACCAAAAAGCAATACTAATAGCGAAAAGACAGAAAAGGTGTTGCTAACTTTAAACTTGGACAAGATATGATAAAAAGTATAAAATACAATTATCAACAATATTGTACGTAGTATAGAAATTCCAATATACCCTGAAAACGAATATACAGAATATGTCAACACATCCCATCCCCATTCAAATGGCATCCACACCTGCCCCTGTGTCATAAATCCAAAAATATCTACAGAAGGAACATGTCCTGTTTGTAATATGTATCTGCCAGTTGCAAGATGCCAAAAGACATCATCATCACCAGTAATTTTAAAAGTAGAAAAGAAAATCAGGAAAACAAAAAAGACAGCCAGTAATCCATAATTGTATAATGGATTTTCAATAAAATCTGATACTATCTGTTTTGCAACCTTTTTCTTATCTTTAGCCAAGATTGTTTAATTTAAATCTGTTGAAAGTTTGAACCTTAATATTCTGTTATTTTTAGTATCAGAAATGTAAAGAACTTTATTAAAATGAGCTACTCCCATTGGAGAATCAAACTGATTAGCACCACTTCCAAACTTTCCGAATGACTCTACAAGAAGTCTGCCTGAAGTATTGAATTTATAGAGATAATTCCTCATAGCATCGATAACGTAAATATTCGAATACGAATCCTGTGTAACACTCCCCGGAATACCAAACTTTGTAACCACTATATCCTGAGTCGGTGAAGTATATTTAGGATCATAAGCACCGCTTGAAGAATTATAATTAAAAACCAGAATTTTATTTAATGAAACAGTATCAGGAGTATTTCTGGCGATTATAAAATCAGACGAACTGTTTCTCATTACAGAAATTGAAGAAGTATTTTCAATCGAATAAAAACTGTTTCCTGATGTTTGGAAACCAGACAGCTTTTCAACATTTGTGACAGTTTCTATACCTTTAAGTTTTAATATTGCATTACCGGGATCAATACCTATGGGATCACTTGGTCCGACCCTTGTTACGATATAGGAATTATCAGGAAACATAGAAACACCTGTAAATTTCCTGTATTTATTTGAATTTGGTGTAGGATACAAACTTGAGAGTAAAGTAATTTGTCTTGCATTACCGATTAAACCTCCTCCATCAACAATTTTAAATCTATGAAGGACAGTAATAGTGTCTATTGAAGTTGTAGAATCACTTAAAGTAAGAATATCGAAATTATAATCCTGAGTAATTTTTACAGGATAAATATTATCCCCTAAGGATTTGTAACTTACTAAATTTCCTGACAAATCCATCTGCACAATTCTATTGTTCTTAGAATCACAGACATATACAAGCTGATCATTACCTATAATAATATCTTTTGGAGAGGAGAATCCTGTCCAAACAGGCGATTGCTGTATGTATACGGTATCACTTATATTAATATTACCGTTATTTGTTATAGGGAACTGCGACAAATCAAGCTGATTTCCGCATCCTCCTACTAAAGCGAGAAAGGAAACTATAATCAGATATTTTAACAAAACTTTTTGCATACATTAATAATTTATATTAACAAACTTATATTATTTTTTAGGTAAAATCAGGCTCAAAGATATCCTGTGAGTAAAACCAAGTTCTTTATAACTTGCAATAGAGTAATCCAAAGCAGCTTTAGAAAAAGAAATTGGGAATTTAACACCCGCACCAGCGGAAAATGTTTCAGCATCAACATTAAATTTATACCCGCCCCTTAGATAAAGAAAATCTTTATAGGCATATTCCGCTCCAAGACTGAAATTTTCAGCATTGTCATTCGGACTATTCAACTGTATGCTGGTAGTAATCCTGTTTCTTTCGTTCATCCAGGGTTCAAATGCAAACCCAACACGGAAAACCGTAGGTGGAGGAAAACTCTGGAAACTGTTAGCAGTTCTACCACCTATCAAATCAACACTACCCGAAGGAGAAGCAGTTGCTCCAAAATTGCTTATCATTACAGCAAACCTTGAAGTACCAAGTCCTGTTTTATAATAAGTTGCAAGATCACCAACAACAGTACTCATCTTTAAAACTCCCAGACCTTCTTCGACATACCTGACAGTGGCACCGAATGAAAACTGATCAGTCATTTTTTTAGCAAAAGTCAATCCTACAGCTAAGTCAGAAAACCTGAAATAATCACCAGTTCCTTCCTGCTGGAATTCAGTGGTCACCTTCATATCTTCTGTCCTTAAAGATGTAACACTTAAGCCGATTGCATTACTGCCAAAATGATAAACACCTCCGAAGTTTTCGAGTCTCGTATCCACAAACCACTGTGTATGAGTAAATACAACTCCGTTATCATTTGAGAGAACAAGTCCTGCAGGATTATAATTTAAAGAGGAAATGTCGTCTGAAACAGCAACATACGTCTCGCCCATTCCTGTACCTCTTGCATTAGTTCCTATTTTCAGAAACTGAAAGGATGAAGTGCCTGTTCTTTGACCTCCAAGGTTAGGTACTAATTGAGCATTCAGGAATCCTGTAAGCAGAAAAATACTTCCTAATGCTGCAATGCCTGTTCTTATAATACTATGTTTTTTCAATTTAAATATCATTATAAACTTTTTCTTCTTTTAATTTTATAATTTAACAGTAAAACCGAATTTAATCTGCCTTGGTGTCAAATACCTTGCAGGATTGTATGGATACGGTGAAATCGGATACTGTAAATCCGGATACATAGGGTCATTCCAGCTTGTTGGCGTTGGATCTCCATATTCATAAGCTCTGCCTGTAATAGGATTAATGATAGCCGAGTTTTTATTATTGAATAAATTCTTTACAGAAATATTAATTACTAAATCAAATTTATAAACTCTGATATATTTATCTAAATCCAAATCAACATAAAACCAACTATCAGCTACGTTGCCATAAATATTATCATAATTCGGAGTATACTCAGGTCTTCCGTTTTCAAGCACACCAGTTTGTATCTGTGGAGTATACCTTTTTCCTGACTGGAAAAATATTCTTGATTTCAGATTCATATCATCCAGTATATTTTTACCAAATCCGAATATACCTTTACCTTTTTCAAGAGAGAAAAATAAGTTAGCACTTGCTGTATAAGGTCTATCCCAGGCAAGGAAGTTTTCAGAAATAGTTTCACTTGCACCAGTAGTTGCTATCAAATACCCCTGATCGGATGAAGAACTTTTTCCTGTAGCTACAGAATAAGTGAAATTAAAAGTACCATTAAACCATCTACCAAGTCTCTTTTTATATTCCAGCTCAATACCTCTGGTACGAGCATAATCCTGATTAAAATAGCTGATGTATGATTTGCCAATATATCTTCCGCTGTTAATGATAATATTTCTTGTCGCGACATAATCATAAATATTCTTATAATAAGCTGTAATTGTCAGAACGTCATCATTTGTAAACTGATTCCTTATACCGAGTTCATACGAGACAGTTGTTTCAGGATTTAAATCCGGATTTCCAAACTTCTGATAAGTAGACTGTGCACCCTGCGGGTTTAATTTTGCATAAACGAACTGAGGATTAGGTCTCTTTGAGAACTGCCCGTATGAGAAAAACAGAGTCTGATTTGCAGTTATCGGATGCGAGATACCAACCCTTGGAGAAAGTCTGCCTTTCCAGTGTCTGCCAAAGAGAACGTATGTATCACTTTCATACTTCTTCCTTAACTCATCAGGAATTGTAACAACTTCAGGATTCTTTACTGCATCATCAACCATTTTCCCCGGGAACCAATAGTCAAACCTCAAACCATAGTTTAATATCATTCCTTTATACTGAAGAGAATGCTGAACATACGCAGCTCCGAAAGCAGGATTTACATTGTATACGTCATTATTCAGACCCATAGGTTTTATCCAGGGCTGATAAATATCGATTAACTGCATTTCCTGAAAACTGGTTTCAATACCAGCTTTAAGTTTACTTTTAGGAGTAAAATTATTCGTGAAGTTTGCTTTAGCAGAATATTCAATCACATAATGGTCGTGCCAGGTGTAAGGATTACCCACATCATAAAAACCATTACCAGGGATGATACCTGTATGCGTTGAATCTATGTAATAGTACTGGAACGGAGGCTTAACAATATCAAGCGGTTCTTTGTAATTGTCCCAGTTAGTTCCATTTGCATCTACACGCAAGTTAGTGTAAAACCTACTAAGCTTAATTTCATAATATGACTTCGGGCTTGTTGTCTGTGTCCATGTCAAAGTATGAAACATAGACTGCGAAGTATATGTATTTGCATTGTCGAGTATATCCTGAAAGTTATATTGATATCCCGGAGACGGTTCAACATATTCAAGATTATTTTGTAACGAAGTAGAACTCTGATTTATAGAAACCGACTGGTTAAATGAGTAAGATAACTTTGTCTGTGGAGTAAATTTCCATGTTAATTTTCCTAACCAATACCAGTTATTATCCTGCCTTGGAGCAAAACGAGTGCCTCCAAAAGTTGAAGAATAAAGCTGATTTGCTTTACCCTGGTTACCAGTATAATTCCCGTCTGACTTTAATCTGTTTACATAGAATCCGTCAGAAAGCCCCATGAAGAAGTTTCCAAAAAATGTAATTTCTCCAGGTGATTTAATTTTGAGTAAATTAAATAAATACTTAGTAATAGGTTCCGGTCCGCCAATGTTGAATTCAACAACGTCAGTGTTAAAACTTGTACCGTCATTCTTTTTAGCTCCTAAATTATCGCGGGTGTAAGAAAGAAATATATTATATTCACTCCATCTACCCTCTTTGGTTCTGGCATTAAT
>CAIUQV010000427.1 GCA_903901375.1 uncultured Ignavibacteriota bacterium | reverse complement strand
TGGAATATTCCAAAAGACTCGAGGAGGCTGAGAAAACTGCGGGGCTTGGAAGTTGGGAATTCGATTGTATCTCAGGTAAAACTTGGTGGTCTAATCAGATGTTTCTTATGTTCGGAATGGAAATATCCGAAAATGCTCCAACTCTTGCTGAAAATCTTGAACGTATTCATCCCGAAGATAGGCCGGGTCTTATCGAAGTGTTTCAGTTGATGTCCGATGGTGTTCTTCCTCCGGTTTTTATTTTTCGTACTAACCCCAAATATGGTGAGATAAAATATTTCCTGCCTACAATACGTGCTGAATCAGATTCCGAAGGGAGAATATTGAAATTTCTTGGCACCCAGCTCGACATAACAGAAAAATATAAAGCAGAAAAAGAACTGAAAGAAAGTGAGTTCAAGTATCGCCGGCTCCATGAAAGTATGACTGATTGCTTTGTCCAGGTTGATCTTGATGGTACTATTGTTGACGATAATCATTTATACCATGAAATGCTTGGATATACTCAGGATGAAATTCGTAAATTAAGGTATCAGGATATTACTCCTCAAAAATGGATGGAATATGAAAAGAAAATTCTTGATGAACAGGTTTTTGGAAAAGGAATTTCTGCTACTTATGAAAAAGAGTATATACGGAAAGACGGATCTGTATTTCCGGTTGAACTTAGAGTACATTTATTACGCGATGAAAATGGTCAGTCTTCTGGCTTATGGGCAATAGTTCGGGATATTTCTGAAAGAAAGAAAACAGAGGAAGAGCTAAAAGCTACTGTCGCCGTTCATAAAGCAGTCTTCAATGCCTCTCCTGATGACATTACTGTTACTGATTTGGATGGGATTATTAAAATGGTATCTCCCGTAACATTAAAGTTGTTTTCTTATGATCATGAAAATCAGATAATTGGTAGGAATGTTATTGAGTTTATACATCCCGATGACTATGAAAAAGCAGAACTTAACATTAAAAAGTTAATTTCAAATCACTATTCGGGTGTTGAAGAATATAAAGCGCTAAGAGCTGATGGAACAACATTCGATTCAGAAATCAGTGCAGATTTTATTCGTAATGATAAAGGTGAACCTGTTGGAATGGTTTTCATTCTTCGTGACATTTCTGAACGTAAAAAGTCAGAAGATGCTCTTAAAACAAATGACCTTATTATTAGAAGCATATTCAGCAACGCCGCCGTCGGGATTGGCATAGTAAAGGACAGAGAATTTTTGGAGATTAATAATTATTTCTGCTCACTGACAGGATATTCTCCCAATGAAATCATAGGACGAAATTCAAGATTCTTATACGACTCTGATGAAGATTACAATAAAGTCGGAAATTCTCTATATAATAAACTGCAGAATATTGGTGCTGGTACTGTAGAAACTATGTGGAAAAAGAAAAATGGAGATATCTTGCATATACTGCTATCTGGTACTAAAGTTAGCAGTGATGATTCTAATGAACATACATTTACGGCAATTGATATCACTTCAATTAAAGAATCCAGGAAAACACTTCAGGAAAGTGAGAAAAAATACCGTACCTATGTTAACTTTGCTCCCCTTGGTATAATTATCTTTAATAATCTCGGTGAAATTATTGAAACTAATAATTATCTTTGCAGTATTATTGGCTACCTTCCCGAAGAGATGCTTAATATGAAACTTACTGATTTGATCCCTGAAGAACATTATTCTCAGGGAATTTCTCTCTTAGGCAGACTCGTTTCCGAAAATAGTGTATTTGGTGAAATATCTATTTTAAGAAAGGACAGGGAATTAAGATGGATTGAAATTCGTGCTGTAAAAATATCCCAGGATAGATATATGGGGTATGCAAATGATATTACTCAAAGAAAAATCGATACAAAAGTTCTTATAGAGTTTAAGGAGTCCGTCGAGCAATCTGTCGATGGTGTTGCTATCTCAGACCTTGAAGGTAATATAAAATACGTAAACAATGCCTGGGCTCTTCTTCATAACTATAAGCAGGATGAGCTTATTGGGAAACATTTAAGCACTTTTCATACTCCTGAACAGCTTAAGAATGAAGTTTTGTCAAGTATTGAGCAAACTCAGGATAAAGGTTCTTTTATAGGTGAAATCGGGCATGTAAGAAGTGATGGCAGCACTTTTCCCACTCTGATGAGTACAACAGTACTTATTGATGAGAATCAAAAACCATTCGGTATGGTCGGTATCGCTCGTGATATTTCTGATATGAAAAGAAAAGAGTTGATTCAGCAGGCGTACATAAATCTTAGCGAATTTGCATATACTCATTCTTTGGATGATCTTATTCAGCAGACACTGGATGTTGCTGAAGAGCTTACTAATAGTAAAATTGGTTTTTACCATTTTGTAAATGAAGATCAGATTAATCTTTCTTTGCAGTCATGGTCAACAAATACTGTGAATAAAATGTGCACGGCCGAAGGAAAAGGGACTCATTATCCTATCTCAGAAGCTGGTGTATGGGTTGATTGTATAAGGGATAGAAAACCAGTCATTCATAATGATTATCCTTCATTAGCTTATAAAAAAGGATTACCCGAAGGCCATGCTAAAATAAATAGGGAACTGATTGTCCCTGTTTACAGGAATAATAAAGCAGTTGCAATACTTGGTGTCGGGAATAAAGATACAGACTATAATCAGCAGGATGTTGAAATTATTACACACCTGGCTGAACTTTCCTGGGATATTACTGTTCGAAAGCAGGTTGAAGATGAAATCAAAAAGAGTGAAGAAAAATTCAGGAAACTTATTGCTTCTGTACCTTTCCCGATTGGATATGCAAACAGTAACAATGAAATTGAATATCTCAACGAAAAATTTATTGAAGAGTTCGGTTATAATTATAAAGATATTCCAACTTTAAAAGAATGGACTACGCTCGCTTATCCCGATGATTCTTTCAGAGAATATGCTATTCAGAGATGGTATGACTTTGTTAAAAAAGCTGAAAATGGTGAAGTTGATATGCTTACTGAAGAATACGATGTCACTTGTAAAAATGGCGATATTAAGACTATGTTGATAAATATTGTATTTATTGATAATCACTATCTTTTCTCATTCGTAAACCTGACTGAAAGAATTAAAGCCGAAAAGAAAATATTTGAAAGTAAGATTGCTTATGAAAATCTTTTTGATAATACACCTGTGTCTATATGGGAAGAGGATTTCACTTTCCTCTATAATGATATTCAAATTCTAAAGGAAAAAGGCATAACCGATTTCGCAGCTTACCTGGATGAACATCCCGAAAAGCTTTTGGAATATTCAGGCTCTGTAAAAATACTTAACATTAATCACGAAACCATTTCGCTTTATAATGCCAAATCCAAATCTGATTTAATCTCAAACCTTGCATCAACTTTCTTACCGGAATCCTTTGATGTTTTTAAGTCTGAAATCATTGCAATCGCAAATGGTAATTCAAATTACGAAGCTAAAACAAAAGTTAAAACCCTTGATGGTGATATTTTGGATGTTATTGTAAAAATGTTTACAAATAAAATTGAAGATAAGTATATCGCATACGTTGCTACTTTTGATATAACAAAATTATCTGAAGTTGAAGCTGAAATCAGGAAATTAAATGAAGAACTCGAAATTCGTGTGCAGGAAAGAACTGCACAGCTCGAAGCTGCTAATAAAGACCTTGAGTCTTTTGCCTATTCTGT
>CAIUQV010000426.1 GCA_903901375.1 uncultured Ignavibacteriota bacterium | reverse complement strand
TGACAGGTGCCTGATATTTTTCATACTCCTGAACAGGCTGTTTTACAGATTCCTTCTGCACAAAGAAAACAATAGCTGCTACGGATATTCCGATTATTAATGTTAATAAAGCAGATGCAATAGCAACTTTTGATGATTTACCGCTTCGCCTTGCTGCTAATATCGGATTAGAATAGTATGGGGCAAAGTACTTATTATAAAAATCCCTGTCTTTAACATAATACTCCTTTGCCATTTCATCAAAGTACTTCCTGCTTGTTTTAAAAAGTGTTTCTAACTGCTCTTTTGATGGTCCTGCATTCATAATTTACTCCTCCCAGATTACAACGGCAGTTGCATATTCATCCGTATGAGAAATACTAACATGGAATTTTCCGTTTGAATATTCGTTCTCAACTGTATGGTGTATGTACGGCTTGCCTCTTTCATCATTAAGTATCTCAATATCTTTCCACTTGAACTCTTTGGAAATACCCGTTCCCAGTGCTTTTGAATATGCTTCTTTCGATGCGAACCTCCCCGCAAAATGCGGCTCGGGCTTTGCTTTAAATGATTTACAATACTCTATTTCCTTTTCGGTAAGTATCTTCTCGTAAAACTTCTCACCGAACTTTTCTATTACAGACTTAATTCTTTTAATGTCGATTATATCTATTCCTACTCCCTTTATCATACTATATTATTTTCCTTCTTAACTATGTTTATTAATTCTGAAATTGAATTTATGTCATAATCCGAACCCGGATGTACTGTGTTAAAAGTATCACCGTATCGCGCAAACACTGTCTTCATACCAACTGCCTTCGCACCAACAACATCCCTGTCCGCCCAGTCACCTATCATCAGACATTCCTTTGCCGATAAATTTAACTTGCTCAGCGCAAGATTGAAAGGTGCCGGTGATGGTTTCCTTTCACGCGACTCATCGTACGTAATTATCACATCGAACAGATGATGAAAGTTTAAGTACGACAATCTTAACCACGCCTCGTTCGACGGTGCATCCGATACTATCGCAAGTTTAATTCCCATCTTTATCAGTTCAATCAATGTCGGGAATACTTTCGGATAAGGCTTCAGCGCCGCCTCGCGGGCAGTCCTGTATGCAACGATTCCCGCCGAAATTATTTTATTATCAATACATCCATATTCTTCTTTCAGGAATTCATCGAATACCTGCTGATATTCAATTCCTTCTCTTTTGTATATTGCATTAATCTTTTCCTTTGCCTGTGCCTGAGTCATATTCAGCCCCGAGTCAACCATCGCATGAACTGCCGCATCTATGGCGCGGTCTTTCATCGTCATAAAGTCAACCAGAGTATTATCTAAATCGAATATTATCGCCTTAATCATTTTCGTTTATAAAATTTTAAAAAATCACTTACCATAAAGAACGAACCTGTTACCAATATTAAATCATCTTTCTTTGCGATTGCCTTTGCGTGCATAAAAGATTCCTTCACGTTTTCCTTTATAACGTACCTTGTTCTCTTCGATACATATTTAACGAACTCCGAAGGCTCGCCTGCCCTCTTATAATCGGGCTTTGTAAATATCATAAATCCATTTAATTTTTCCAATTGATTTATACATTTACCTATTTCCTTATCGAACATCATTCCGAATATTACAATCAGCTTTCTGTACTTCATCATTTTCAAACTTTCCTTCAGCGTGCTTAGCCCGTCTGCGTTGTGCGATACGTCGAGCACTATCTGAGGTTTGTCCGCTATCTTTCTGAACCTGTAATTGTAACCCGTGTTCTGCTCTATGTTTAACAAACCATTCTTTAATTCCGATATTCTAAATTGAACTTTTCCTAACCCGATTAAAACTAAATACACTGCAAACACCGTCTTTAAGTTTTTCAATTGGTACTTACCGAATAGCGGCAGTATCATTTCTCCTTCCGGATATGTTATTGCATAACCTGTGTTCGGAATAAATTTACTCTTCAAAGTTATTACGGTTGAATCTATCATAACAGACTTCTTTTCTTTACATACTTTCCTTATGATTGTTTTCTGATAATCTGTCAGATTGCCCGTCACACAAGGCACACCTCGTTTCACAATTCCCGCCTTTTCCAGAGCAATACTCTTTACAGTGTTTCCCAGATATTCCGTATGGTCTATAGATATGCTCGTAATAACCGACACCAACGGCTTCAGTATGTTAGTCGAATCGAGCCTTCCTCCAAGCCCGCATTCTACAACAGCAAAGTCAACTTCGTTCTCTGCAAAATATTTAAACGCCATCGCAGTCGTCACTTCAAAGAAACTCGGTTTTATTTTCTCAATGTCTTTGTAATATTTATTCGTAAAATCTATCACATAATCTTTCGGAATCATCTTGCCGTTAATTCGAATCCTCTCTCTGAAATCAATAATGTGCGGCGAAGTATACAGTCCAACTTTGTATTTAGCTTCTTTCAGAATCGACGCAACGATGCAGGCAGTCGAGCCCTTGCCGTTCGTTCCTGCTACGTGAACAGATTTGAATTTATTATGTGGATTGTCTGAGAGTAAGGAGAGTTTCTTAATATTTCTTAAATCGTATTTTATTCCTGCCCTTTCGAGTGAGAATAAATAGTCAACACATTTAGAGTAAGTTTTGAATTTCATAATGTACGGTTACTTCTACTCGTATAATTCTCTCTCAGTTATCTCGCAAAGTATGTGGCCTATCGTGATGTGTGATTCCTGAATTCTTTGAACATTATCAGAAGGCACAATAATCGGCAAGTCACATTCGCTCTTTAATTTACCGCCGCCGCTTCCCAGCAAACAAATAGTCTTCGCTCCGATTGATTTAGCAGTCTGAACTGCCTTAACAATATTTTTGGAGTTACCGCTTGTTGATATGCCTATGAGAACATCACCCTTCCGTCCGATACCTTCGATATTCCTTGCAAAAATATTATCAAAACCAATATCATTACC
>CAIUQV010000425.1 GCA_903901375.1 uncultured Ignavibacteriota bacterium | reverse complement strand
TCGGCGTATGCCCTGTTCAGCTCGTCCCTCAAATCTGATTCGTATAACTTATATTCGCTGACAAGCTCTTTAACATAAAAAGAGGCTTTAATCCTGTCGGGCATTCTTACTATGTATCCGATTATTTCTTTCACAAAGTCAGATTTCTCTTCAGGGGTTTTGAGCTTTCCAGCGTTCTTATACGAATCACTGATAAAATTAATTATTGATTTGCTGAACTGCAGTTGTTTCTCAAATTCGTGCGCCCCCTTTGTTCTGACGTATGAATCTGGGTCTTCGCCGTCGGGCAGCGACACAACTTTAATGTTTAATCCCTGTTCGAGAATTATTTCTATACCTCTCTTTGCAGCTTTTATTCCCGCAAGATCGGCATCGTATATTAAAAATATGTTCTTGGTGTAACGTGAAATTAAATGCACCTGTTCTTCAGTCAGTGCCGTCCCGCTTGAAGCAACAACGTTCTGGATTCCTGCTTGTGCAAGCGATACAACGTCCATATATCCTTCCACAAGAAGAACCGAATCGTACGAACGTATATGGTCTTTTGCAAAGTTAAGTCCGTACAGAGTTTTACTCTTGTAGTAAACGCGTGTCTCGGGAGAGTTAATATATTTTGCGGCATCGTCGTCTTTCTTTATAACCCTTCCGCCAAACCCAATCACCTTACCGCCTTCGTTAAAAATAGGAAATATCAGTCGCCCCCTGAACCTGTCGTGATACTTGCCGTCCTTCTCTGATTTTATAAGCAGACCTGCAAGTTCAAGGTCAGAGTGATTGTACGTCCCTTCTTCTATAAAATGATTTTCAAGAGAGTGCCAACCTGCACGTGCATAACCTATTCCGAATTTTGTTAATGTATCTTTCTCAAGTCCGCGGTTCTTGATGTAGTCATAAACCATTTCTCTTTCTTCCCCGCCTACGTTCATCAGATTATCGTAGAAGAACCTTGCGGCTTTCTGGTTTATGTCGTACAGTTTTGCAATCTCGTTTGTTACTTCCGGTTTTGCCGAATACTTGCCAAGATTAATTCCGATACGCTGAGCGAGTTTTTCGACTGCTTCCATCGGAGAGATTTTTTCGTATTCCTGAACGAATGTAATAACGTTACCGCCTGCCTTGCACGAGAAACAGTGGTATACCTGCCTGTCCTGCGATATGTGCATGGAAGGATTTTTGTCAGGATGAAACGGACAGAGTGCCAGAAATGATTTACCCCTGCGCTTAACTGTAACGTATGACGATATAACATCTACAATGTCATTAGCGTGTAAAATTTCGTCGAATATTTCGTCAGGGATTCTCATTCTTTAAAATATACAGAAATTGAGTTTTTGATAATACGGAAAAAAAGAAGGGTAAACATAAAAGCACGAATAAACCAAAGTTAAAGCTGGAATAAAGCAGGTTTTGATTAAGATTAACCGATGGGAAACCGATGGAAGAACGATATCAGAACGATGGGATTTATTGGTTTGTTTAGTAAGGGTAGAGGTAATCCCTCTCTATTATAATGCACAGCACATTTAAGATTTTTGCCGCAGGTATATTCTCTTATATATACTTCTCAAATATCTCTGTATTTTGCCGTCTGCAGATTATTTTATTCTTCATTTTAAAGTGATGGTATATTAGTTAATTTATAAACTTATGAAGGAAAGATGGAAAGAATATTTTAAGGAAAAGAATGCGGGTGTAAAGTTTGTTATTACACTGGTAGTTCTTGTGCTATGCCTTTATTCCCTTTCAAGGTTTATAGTTTTCGTTGAAACGCGGCAGGGTGCTGTGCTCGACGACCCTGTATTCCACTGGTTTAAGGCAGTTGATTTAAACATAGTAATTTTTGCATTAATATACGGCTCTTTAATAGGTGGTCTTATAAACCTTGTAATAAACAGTCCTAAAGGTCTGGTGATTGCATTGCAGACTTATGCGGCAATGGTGATTGTCAGAATGGCTATGATGTACGTTGTCCCGCTCGACCCGCCTGCCGGCACTATCGACCTGCAGGACCCGCTTGTGTTTGTAGTTGGAACGGGTACGAAGGTAACGAAAGACCTTTTCTTTTCGGGACATACGGCAACATTGTTTATGATATTCCTTGTGACAGAAAAGAAATGGCTGAAGAATGTGTTTCTTCTGAACACAATACTCGTAGGTGTGTTTGTAATACTCCAGAAAGTGCATTACTCAGCTGATGTGATGGTTGCGCCGTTCGTATCTTACGGAGCATACAGGCTGGTGGGTTTTCTGAATAGGGAGAAGAGATAATGAAAAAAGGAATGCGGTGGTAGGTTCACAGAGATCACAGAGAAGAGACTGGAGAACACTGATAAAGATTTTTCAGGTATAGAGATAAAAACGAAAGAGATTCAAATTATTATTTGGAATTAAGTATATGAGGAATAATATTAGAATATTATTTACATTAATATTTATAATCTGTTTGTCCGGAACGGGTTTGCTTTATGCACAAACTGATACTGCCGACAGAACGCCGGAACTAATCCCTTACAGGAAGGGTGACAAGTGGGGTTATGCCGACAAGAATAAAAAGATTGTAATACCAGTGAAGTATGATTATGCGGGTGTGTTTCGGAATGGACGTGCGATGGTAAGATTAAATAAAATGGAAGGTTATCTCGATAAAAAGGGAAACGAAATAATCGGAATAAAATATACGCTGGCAATGGAGTTTGATCCTGTGGGTCTTGCTTCTGTTCAATTTAACGGGAAGTACGGCTACATTGATACAAACGGGAATGCTGTGACACTGTTTAAATATGATAATTGTTATTCATTCTTTAGGAACAACTGGGCTCAAGTTAGAATTGATAAAATGCAAGGATTGGTTTCTAAAGATGGAAAAGAAATAATGTCGGACAGTAACTTTACGGTTGGAATGGATGTATATGAAGGAATGATAATTACCTGTTCAAACGGAAAATGTGGATTTATAGATACAAGCTTTAAGGTAATTGTTCCCATGAAATATGACAGGTGTGAACATTTTTCAGATGGATTAGCAGGTGTATATGCATACGGTAAATGGGGTTTTATTGATAAAAGCGGGAATGAAGTAATTGCCCCAAAGTACGATGACATTAAGAGAAATTTTTACAAAGGAATAGCAGCAGTAGAACTGGACGGGAAAATTGGATTTATTGACAGTATTGGAAACGAGATAACTCCATTTAAATATGATTACGTTGATAATAGCGGTTTCCGGGAAGGGTTTTCCTGGGTTTCGAAAGATTATAAAAACGGTGCTATAAACAGAGAGGGTAAAGAAGTTGTTCCATTAATGTATGATGAACCTGTGAACTTTCATGACGGGCTTGCACGTGTCGCTACAATAGATTATGAAACAGTGGGCTGGTATAGAAAATACGGATATTGCGATACCACAGGAAAAGTTGTTGTTCGGATTATTTATTATGAAACTGATTATTACAGTGAAGGATTAATCAATGTTAGAATTGGACAAATTGGAAAATGCGGTTACTTAGATAAAGATGGTAAAACGGTGATTCCTTTTAAATATGATTATGCACTTCCTTTCAGGGAAGGAATTGCCAAGGTAAAGATTGGCGAGAAGTACGGATATATCGACAAGAAAGGAAACGAAGTAATACCGGTAAAGTATGATTCATTTGGAGATTGGGAATTATATTATGGATTAAGAGCTGTTGAGGAACGTATAGAACACGGATATAAATTTAAGGGTTTTGTTGATTTCAGAGGAAATGAATACTGGGAAGATTAAAAAGGGTTTTATAAATAATATAAATTAAACAAAGAGGGTTATGAAGTTATTAAACAGGTTTGCAGTGCTTGTTGTATTT
>CAIUQV010000424.1 GCA_903901375.1 uncultured Ignavibacteriota bacterium | reverse complement strand
CAGTCTTGTGTCCTTTGTAATTCGTACAGTTTGTTCCGGTGTAAGCTGCAACCCTGCCTCCTCCAACTAAATCCACAAAACCGTATTGTCTTATCGTTGGGTTTGCATCCTGTAGAACAACCGAATCACGAATCATTGTCGGCGAATACTTCAACAGCATCATTCTCATTGCATTGTTGTAATTTGTCTGAGTCCATGATGCCTGTATGTGTGCAACTCCCCAGTTCGGTTGTATATAACTCAGTATAAGGCAGTTTGCAATACAAGATGCACCGGCACTTCCAACCTGTCCGGTAACAGGGTCAACTGCACAAATCGAGAATGTTGAATTCGCAACCTGAATGTTTGTTGTAAGAAAGATAACGATTAAAAAGATCGTAGAAAGTTTTTTCATATTTCTTTAGTATAAATTTGTATAGTGTATTAAAATCACAATTCTATAATGTTTGAAGACTAAGTCACCAGTCATAATTATCAGTTTGCCATCTTACATTAATAATATATTTTTTCAAGAAATAATCCCGAAGGAGGTGCAGTGTACTTTGCCGGCTCTTCCGAATATTCTTTTAATAAATGCTCAATGTCTTTTCTGTTGAAATTACCTCTGCCGACTTCCACAAGCACACCGACTAACCTGCGAACCATTTTCCAGAGGAAGTGAGAAGATTTTATGCGAATGTATATTTTATTTTCGTCTTCGGTTATTATAACGGATTCAACTTTCACGAGTGTTGATTTATCCTCGTCAGTCCTTTCAGAAAAAGACTTGAAATTGTGCATACCGGTAAACATGTCACCTGCTTTCTGCATCTTCTGTATATCAAGTTTATCTTTCACCCACCAGACATATCTTTTCTCAAAAGCTGTGCGGCGTTTTGAAATAACATATACGTACTGTCTGGACTCAGCCGAATGCCGTGCATGAAATCGTTCGTAAGTTTTTTCTATTTCCAGTATGTTAATGTCAGAAGGAAGTATATCGTTCATCTTTTGTTTCAGAATCTCCGGAGCAAGCATTGTTTCGCATTCAAGATGTGCAACCTGTTCAATAGCGTGTACACCTCTGTCAGTCCTGCCAGAACCCTGCAAATCAATAAACCGGCTCGTACCTTTCGACTTCTTAAATATTTCCTTGATTGTTTCAATCAGTGTTCCCTGAACTGTCTTTGCATTCTTTTGCTGTTGCCAGCCGGCATAGTTTGTCCCGTTGTACTCTAAGTAGATTTTATATTTCATACTTAAATTTAATTCTATTCTTTTCAAAAATACACTGAAATAATTATACTTATTGCTATTAAATTGCTTTTTAAGAATGAATTTTTCAAATTATACTTTAACTGAAAAGGAGAATCAAATTAATGGAGTTAACATATTCAACTTATTTGAAAATAGATGAACTGACTGACCTGCAAAGGCTTTGTTCCGACCCGAATGAACACGATGAAATGCTTTTTATTATTATTCATCAGGCTTATGAACTCTGGTTTAAACAGATCATACATGAATTCGACCATCTGATAAAAAAGCTTGGTGAAAATAATGTGATGACTGCAATTAAAACTCTTAAAAGGATTAATACAATTCTTAAAGTAATCGTTCATCAGGTGGATATTCTGGAAACTATGACTCCGCTCGAATTCCTTTCATTCCGTGATTACCTTCAGTCCGCAAGTGGATTCCAGTCTTATCAGTTCAGAGAACTTGAATTTATTCTCGGAAATAAAAATCCTAAAGTACTCGATAGGTTTGAAAAGGGAAGTAAAGCATTTCAGAAACTTATGAAAAGGTTTGATGAGAAGACTTTCTGGGATTACTTCCTGAAATTTCTTTCTGTAAATGATTACAGTATTCCCGATGAATTATTAAACAGAGATGTTACTAAACCCATCGAACCAAACAGAAAGATTCAGGAAACACTACTGAACATATACAAAAACTCTCCTGTTATCGCTGCTTTGTGCGAACTGATACTCGATTTCGATGAAGGTTTGCAGGAATGGCGTTACAGACACGTCAAAATGGTGGAAAGAACAATCGGTGCAAAGATTGGTACAGGCGGTTCCGAAGGTGTCAAATACTTGCAGTCAACTTTGTTCAAACCTTTGTTTGAAGATTTGTGGGTTATCAGATCGGAGTTTAAAAATGATTAATGTTGAAGACCTTAGCAAAGACGTCAATCCTTTATCAGTATTCTATAAAGATTTCAAAGTAACTGAAAGAATTCTCCTGACCGGTCATTCTCATCAGGCACAGCCCGATTGTGCTAAAGAAGGATTGGTTAAATGCTGGAATGATGCTTCACAACTTGCAGATGATAAATGGGGAAAGGTCTTTGAAGTTGCAGACGAAGTCAGAAAACGTCTTGCATTACTTATTGATGATGATAAAGAAAACTTCGTCCTCGGACAAAACACACACGATTTGATTCTTCGCTTTCTTTCTGCTCTCGATTTAAAGAAAAGAAATAAGATTATAACCACAGACGGTGAGTTTCACACAATAAGAAGACAAATGGACAGACTTAATCAGGGAATTCTTGAAATAGTAAAAGTGCCGCGCAATCCTGTGGAAACTCTTTCCGAAAGAATCATTCAGGAGATAGATGACAAAGTTTCCGCAGTATTGGTTTCTAAAGTAATGTTTCAGGATTCTGCTATTGTCAACGGTCTTTCGGATGTAGAAACTGCATGTTCCGGGCACGGAGCAAAGCTTTTAGTTGATGTTTATCACGTTCTGAATGCTATTCCTTTCTCAGTTAAAGAAGAAAAACTCGAAAATTCATTCTTAGTCGGCGGAGGTTATAAATACTTACAGCTCGGAGAGGGGAATTGCTTTATGCGCGTTCCTCCGAACGAAGTATTTAAACCTGTTATAACCGGATGGTTTGCTGAATTTGCAGCCCTTTCTGAAAAGAAAGTCCCGGGTGATGTTCAATACGGCGAAAAGCACTGGGCTTTCGAAGGCTCTACATACGACCCGGCTTCTCATTACAGAGCAATCGAAGTTTTCAGATTCTTTGAGGAACATAACTTAACTCCAGAACTTCTCCGCAAAATAAGTTTACACCAGAAACAGGTGCTTGTTCATGCATTTCTTGAATCTGATTTTAATGAAAAGATAATAAGTGTTGTAAATCAGCAAAATAAAGCAGGGTTTCTGACGTTTATTTCTCCGTTTGCGGGTAAGATAACAAAGGAACTAAAAATTCGGAATGTCTTTGCAGATTCAAGGGGGGAGTTTCTCCGATTTGGCCCTGCTCCTTATCTGACGGACACTCAGCTAAGAAATGCGATATCAATTTTAAGAGAAATTATTCAACTGTTATAAATATATAGGAATTGTATCTTTGTGTATGAATAAAATTATACTAAATATTGCATTCTTTATTCTTCTTTCCGCAATTTTGTCTTCCTGCGGAATGAGCTGGAAAGAATTAAAACCGGTTTCCAATGAAAAGGGATTAAGAATTAATCTGGAAATAAGTAAAGTGAAATCCAAATCCGAAGATTCCGGTGCTTTTGCTTTACGCGTAACAAATCAGTCCGACAGTGATTTTATTCACTGCACTTTCAGGTTCGATGATAAATACGAACACACTTTCGAAGGTCTTAAGGATAAAACCTATGATGAACCGATTCCTTTAACAAGGTCTTTGCTTAAATCGGGAGATACTTTCATATTTATTTTTAACAGTGATATCGATAATTACCAGCGTTTCGGAATAAAAGATTCCCGGAAAAACTATGTACCTGAAAAAATTGAGCTCAAAACTCACGAGGGCAATTTAATATGGAATATTCCGAAAGATTTATGAATTGTCTGATTGTGTGTCTTGATTCTTTTGTTTATTAAATATTCCATTCTATGGTAAAATGTGTAAACTGCGGTAATGAATCTGACGGTAAATACTGTCCCGCCTGCGGTGAAAAAATGAAATTTGTCAGATTAAACGTCAGAACATTATTTTATGACAAACTACATGATGTTACTCACTGGGAAAATACTGTTCTTTACACTTTAAAGAACCTCGTACTTTATCCGGGTTTAACTGTTAAAAACTACATTAACGGTGCTAAGAAAAACATCGTAAAACCTTTCAGATATTTTCTGTCGGTCACTTCCGTACACATAATTTTATTTCGCTGGCTGAGCATCAGATTTTTCAATTACTATGCAGTTTCTTCAGGAGAATTTACTGGAGATGCTCTTAACAGGGAAAAAGAGATATATTCTATACTGAATTCAAAGCTGAACTATTTTGAATTCCTGTTTCCGTTATTCTTTTCCTTTTTCTTCTATCTGATGTACAGGAAAAAATCCGGCGTTAATTATGCTGAAAGTCTTACTGCAGCTTTTTACTGGACGGGTACAATGATGGGATTGGCAATTATCGCTATCTTTATGTCATTCATAGATATCAGACTATGGTATGCAGGATCTGTGATTGACGGTCTTTATCTTTTGTACGCAACACTTCAGTTCACAGGTTCGGCTAAATTCTCCGATTTCGTAAGGAGTATTTTGTTTATAGTATTAAGTTATGCAGCGTTTATACTCGTTACCACCTTAATTACTGATTTTTATCTTGAGTATGTTCCCAAATAATGAATAGCAGTTAGTTAGTTTATCTTTGTAGCAGAATTTATATTTGATAATGAAATAAGGTTAACAATTCAATCAAGCTATAAATAAAAACCCCCTTAAAAGGGGGTCTTGTATAAAGCTGACTTATTTTACAACTAATCCCGCAATAACTCTCTGGCTATTACAATCCTTTGTATCTCGCTTGTTCCTTCGTAAATCTCCGTTATCTTAGCGTCTCTTAAATATCT
>CAIUQV010000423.1 GCA_903901375.1 uncultured Ignavibacteriota bacterium | reverse complement strand
ACGATATTGCTCCGTTACTGTTCAAAAACAGACTTGTAAATCCGTCTAACAGGGACGAAATAATAACATCTTTTCTTCCGTTCATATCAACGTCAGCTGTCACAACCTTTGGGCTTGTTGAGATGTAATAATAATTATTTAAAGACCAAACAGGATTCTGGTCGAATCCTGTACCCGAAAGATTTTTATATACTTTTGCCTGATAGTTACCAACTACGATTAAATCGTTATATCCGTCGCCGTCCATATCAGTAACATCAATATCCGTAACAGGAAATTGTACATTGACAGAAGTATATGCTGTTGTATTAATTCCGTTGTTGTTTGTGTTTAAATAGACATTAACGGTGTTTCCGTTTGCAACTATCAAATCATTCCTGTTGTTCGCATATGTTTGAATATATGGACTCGCAAATTCGTCAAACTGACGCATTTTCACGATTTGTCCTGTGATATTGTAAGGTCCAAAATATGCGGGGTCTAAGTATCCAAGTAGTGTATTCCTGAATATTTTTACCTGTGTACCTGTTGTTACAGCAACATCTTCATATGTATCATATTGATCAAACGAACCTTTATCCATATATATTCCGCTTCCTTCGGGAAGGTTCTGAACAAGGTTCTGAATCTGGTTATTCTCATTCTGGAATACCATAATTTTGTCTTCCCTTAATGCTACAAAGTCCTTCTTAGTAGTATTCCTTAGCTGAACAAATTCACAGCCCTTAAACTGACTTGAATTTGTTTCGCTAAAATAATTGTTGTAATTTCCGTAAGTACCTCCGTTGTTCTGATTCCACTGCCCGTAATTAAGAGCAGGGTATAAGGAAGAAGAAAAATTTGATACAACAGAAACATCAAGCCTGTCAGTAGATACTTCTGAGAAATTGAAGAATATCTTTCCAATTTCATAATCTGGAGGAACCTGTACAGGTATATAGTGATTTTGGTTGGTAAAATATTGTGATAGGCCAACCGACTGAAGCAGTACCGTCAAAAGTACCACTATAATAACTTTAATTGATTTCATAATTTTGTTATTATTATGTGTTTCAAAATTGGGGCAATCTTAAAATGTTAGTTATTAACTATGTTAATAACCTTCTATTTTATTTCTTGATATATTTAGCTCGCGTTTTATGTGTCAAGTTTATAAGACTTGCCCCTTTGTTAATTTAAAATATTGTTCTTCATCTTTATTAACTCCAGTTCTTTACGATTTCATTCTAAGGTCCTTTTGCCATTATTCGCTCCTTTCCATTTTTAATTTATTAAATGCTGATTTCTTTTCGAACCATTATCATTCGAAAATATAAGTTTCTAAATCTAATTTACCAAACTGTTAAACTTAGTTTAAAAGAATTCGATAATACGGAATAGGAATTTTAAGATAAATTTTTAGAATAGTATTCTTTGTGATGGTGATTTGTAATCAACAACATTGGTAAAGCATACATAATTCACTTATTTGAATTATGTCCGATGATATCAAAGAACAATTAGTTCAATCTTTTCATTCGTGCCCCAATCTGCATGATTATTTGAATTAATTTAAAAAACTTTTTTAATAAATGCAAGAATTATTTTTATATCAGTAAATACAAAAAATAAATAATTCTTAATATAAAAAAACTAAAATACAATGCGGTGAATTGCAGCTAACTATAATTCCGGAATGAGATTCTCTACATATCATCCTTTTCTATTTTCATAAGTATTTCAAAATACTATATTGTTTAAATTTTTGTAATTAATTTAAGTGTACGTTATGGATGTTTCCACTTCGAAGAAGAACATTACGGCTATACTGGTAATCTCCGCGCTGGGATACTTTGTTGATATTTATGATTTGATACTCTTCAGTATCGTGAGAAAGACTTCTCTCGTTAGTCTTGGGCTGAGCGGTACGGCTATTTTCGACTACGGTGTTCTGCTGATAAATATGCAGATGGGCGGGATGCTGATTGGCGGGATTATCTGGGGAATTCTGGGTGATAAAAAAGGAAGGATTTCTGTGCTCTTCGGCTCGATTTTTCTTTATTCGATGGCAAACATTGCGAATGGGTTTGTGGTGGACGTGACGCAGTACGCTATTCTGAGGTTTATAGCGGGTGTGGGTCTTGCGGGCGAGCTTGGTGCGGGGATTACACTGGTTTCGGAGGTGATGCCGAAGGAGACGCGCGGCTACGGGACGATGGTTGTGGCGACTGTGGGAATTTTCGGTGCTGTGGTGGCGGCACTTGTGGGAGATTACTTTGACTGGCGCACGGCATACTTCATCGGCGGCGGGATGGGCGTGGCTCTGCTGATTATGAGGATTGGTGTTTATGAATCGGGAATGTACAGCTCGATAAAGGAATCGGATGTACTTAAGGGCGGATTTCATAAGTTGTTTACGAATAAGAAGAATTTTGTAAAATACCTGCACTGCATTTCTGTTGGTCTGCCGATTTGGTTCATCGTGGGAGTGCTGATAACCTTCTCACCAGAATTTGCGAAGGCATTCGGTCTTAAGCAGGAAATACAGGCAGGCACAGCAGTAATGTACTGCTACATAGGTCTTGCAATAGGCGACCTGCTGAGCGGAGCACTGAGTCAGTTTTATAAATCAAGAAAGAAGATAATAGGGTTTTTCATAATACTCGAGGGCATATTCATAATAACATACTTATTCTTCAACAGGTTCGACGCAACATTTTTCTATTTAATGTGCGGGCTTCTTGGTGTTTCGGGTGGTTACTGGGCAGTGTTTGTTACGAATGCTGCGGAACAGTTCGGAGTGAATATTCGTGCTACTGTTACTACTACGGTACCGAACTTCGTGAGGGGTGCAGTAGTGCCTGCAACTTTTCTTTTTCAGTATTTCACTCCTGATATAGGAATAGTGAAGGCTGCTTTGTACGTAGGAATTGGTGCTGTTGCGATAGCGTATATATCCATGACAAGGCTTGAGGAGACGTTTGGTAAGGATTTGAACTACGTGGAGAAACACTGAGTTTGGAGTAGGTTCACAGAGAGCACAGAGTATTCACGGAGAACACAAAGAAGCATTTTCATCTGAAGTAAAGCATAGGCAATGCTTCATTGAGTAATGAGAATTACCTTCCTTTTGTATTTTTTCTGCGATTAAATTAAGGGTTGTATCTTAAGTAAATATGCCATATTTTATTAAGGTATATTAATCTACTTATGAATAATCAGGTTTTCGAAAATATAGAGGTGGTAGCATTCTTTCACGATCTCAGGATTGACATCATCAAGTTCAAGTGGAAGAACGATGTTTACAATATTTCAAAGGTAAACTCACGGTGGAAGATTCCAAAAGCAGACTCTTACGAGTATCATTTCAGCGTTCTGTGCGACAGGCAGAAAGTGGTTTGCGAGCTTTCGTACAGTCTGATAGATTTTAAATGGCAGCTGATACAGTACGAGCTATACCTTTAAAGGTTTGTTGCTTTATGCAATGGATATCAGGTATAAGTTATAGTGTTTATGGAGAATTTGAAATTTTAAAATTGAAATTTCAAATTTAAAGATGAATTTTGAAGTAGGTAAAGAGAGAAAAAACAGGTGCAAAAGAGAACTCAACACAAAGCCCGCAAAGAACACCTAAAAGAACGTTTTTAAGGCAAAGAGATTTAGGAATAGATATAATTTGCTGATTCGGCAATTTTGTGACATATTTGTCACAGAAATGGGGGGATATAATTGAGACCAAGGAGATACTGTGTTAATAATCAACCCAAAACATACCGTATGTTT
>CAIUQV010000422.1 GCA_903901375.1 uncultured Ignavibacteriota bacterium | reverse complement strand
GCAAGCTATTCACTCAGGCAGAACTTCCCTAATCCGTTCAATCCCGTTACAAAGATTAAATTTGACATAGCTAAATTCCCCTCCTTTGGAGGGGTGCCCGCAGGGCGGGGTGGGTTAGTATCGCTCAAAATCTACGACATAACAGGACGCGAAATTAAAACACTCGTAAACGAACGATTACAGCCGGGTATGTATGAAATTACATTCGACGGCTCGGAATTATCGAGCGGAGTGTATTTCTATAAACTCGTGTGTGGAAGTTTTAACGAAACGAAGAGAATGGCTCTTATTAAGTGACAGAATGAGGCAGTAACATGGAACACTGATTTTCGCTGATGAAACAGATTGACTCTGATAATATGAAAGATTTTTAATTTCTCAAGGATATCAAACAAAAGGGCAGATTGAAGAATCTGCCCTTTGTTTTATTAATTTAATAAGTTTACTTTTTAAGAGTATCTTTCTTCTTCATTTCTTTTTGCTTATTTATCCTTTCAATTTCTGCTGCGATTCCCGGGTCACGCGGACTGTATACCTGTATCTTCTGGAATAGTTCAATTTCTTTATCATATTGTTCTGTTGCGTCGTAGAAAGAGAAAAGAATCTGGTATGGATTATTCGGCTTGTTGAATCCCATAGGGTCAGCATTAATTTTTCTGTTACCCTCATTTTCGATTTCTGCCGCAAGAGTCTTGTACTTTTCTGTCATACCGCCTTTGAAGTATGCAACTGCAATAAGGTATTTAATAGACATATCGTTCGGGAATACTTTTAGAGAAAAAAGCTGTTCCATCCTTTCCAGAACTTTCATCGCCGTCGCTTCATCCTTCTTAACAGTTATAAGATACTGTGCAAAATTAATCATACAATTCTTGTATGCACCGTTTACTGTCCTTACTTCATTATCGTCATAGTATTTAGTGCTGTCCATAAGACTTCTGAATTTATACCCCGGCTGGAATGTCTTGCTGTATCCCTGCGGCTCATTCATAATCGACTTATAAGTAAACTCTTCATTCAGCATCATGCTTCTGCTTTCCCTCTTGTAAGGAACGAGTTTTTCTACTATGCCGTTTATTTCAGTGTACTCAGAAAGTCCAATCTTCACATCATCAGTACAGTAATTTGAGAAGTATATCGGACGTTTCCATTTGTTCTGTTCGATAATGTCTCGCATCATAATATCCTGAACACGAATACCTCTCTGGTTCTTTGAGCCGATTGTGGAATTCATCCTGAACGTAATCTTTCCCTGATTGATAATAGCAGTATCCTTTACACCGTATTTCTCATACACATCTTTAGGAACGGGCAAAGTGATATCCTTGCTGTCGAAAGCTACAGGCTGCAACCTCTCAATTGCATTGTTGTCAAAGCTCATAGCAACCTTCTCTGCACCGTATGGACTTTCGTTCTTCAGCTGTTTAATGTACCAATCGGCATTAATAAGACTAAGGTTTGCAATCCTGACGTCCCGTCTTACACCTTCAACATCCTGCATATACCACAATGAGAATGTATCGTTATCACCGTTAGTGAAAAGTATTGCGTTTGGTTCACAGCTTTGAAGAATGTTGTATGCAAAATCCCACGGAAGCCAGTTATTCGAACGGTCATTCCAGTAGTGGTTAACGTTGTACATTCTGTAAGGAATAAACCCTGTAAGTACAATGAACAGACTGATAACTGCTGTTACTACAAAATTTTTATTGGAAAGTTTTTCGCTTATGATATCTGCGATTCCTTTCACGCCGATTGCAATCCAGAGAGAAAACACGAACAGCGCACCGCCATAGAAATAGAACCTGTCACGCGGCTGGGGTTCCTGCTGATCCTGATAAAAGCAGATAAAATATCCCATAATAATAAACAGGAACAGGAATATTGTAGCCATCTTCCAGTCTTTCTTGTAATGATAAAAAAGACCGAACAGACCTATAATAAAAGGAATTGCGAAAAGCTTTTTAAAGTCAACACCTGCATCCTGGTCACCTGAAACCTTGCCTATGTAGTTCCATCCGATATAACGGTTGAACATATGGTTAATCTGATAGTTCCAGAGAAAGTCGAGGTCACTGCTGTACTTTGTGTATATCTGCTGCTGATGAGGCTCGGGAGAATACCTTCTTTTAAAAGTCGGAAAATCCCCGTACTGCTCTCTGCTGAGGTATGAAACAAGACGTGTAATATTACTCGGGTCGTTTTCATTCATCGGCGGATGTGCATTTGCACGGATTATTGTGTAAGCATAAATGCTGAAACCGAACATAATTCCCGCAAAGGACAAACATATAAACCCAAGCATACTTCTGCCTCTTTTCCTGAAGAAATTAAAGAGATAAACCATCAATGCCATAATTCCGGCAAACAGAATACCGGCAAAAATATTATTGTCGCTTGAGATTAATCCGATAAACTTTGTAAGGTATTTTACGACACCCGGATAAATAACAAAGAAACCTACCAGACCTGTAATTGCTGGAATATAAAAAGAGTTTTTAACCATCAGTTTCTTCCAGAAGATACCTATGAAAATTATTGACGCAATAAGCATAGTTAACTTAAAAGATGAATCGAACGACTTAAACTCTTCAGGAGAAGGAGGAGTTGTTGAAGTCTGCGAAGACCACATAATCACAGCAATAACAAAAAGCACTGCCATATGTCCGAGGAACATATAGAATGTTTTCTTTGCGTATTCGTCATCAGTAACATATCTTTTAAAAACCACAATCATCAGAAACGGAATAGTCGCTGGTACGGGCATGAGGTGAACACCGGGAGCCATACCCATAATAATTGCTATAAGAAGAAGTATCTTATCTCCGGAGCTTGTCTCCGATTTTTCATACCACACCATTATCAGCCAGACCATAATGGCATACATAAAAGTCGAGAAGCCAAAAGAGTAACCGAGATAGGGTCGGGTGTTTTTGCTATTGGCGATGGTACGATGACTGTTATCGTTAGGATC
>CAIUQV010000421.1 GCA_903901375.1 uncultured Ignavibacteriota bacterium | reverse complement strand
CCGCACAAGCTCCAAAAACATATTCGCATTTATCATATTGTCCATTATCTACCTCTGCATGTCCACGAGCAAAAGGAGAGCCCTGCAATTTAATGAAATCGCCAACGTCATCAATTTTGTTTCTATCGTAGAAATTAAGCATCTTACAGGCAACACTTCCTATAGTATCATTTATAAACCCACTTAAGACTTTTTCAAAAAAGTCTGACCTGCATTCGATATCATTATTCAGTAATAAGATATGTGTAACTGTTTTATCTTTTAATGATAACTTAATTCCTTCATTCACTGCTTTTGCAAATCCATAGTTCCTATCAAGCCTGATTAGTTCAACATCAGGATAATTCTTCTCTACATATATGATGGAATCATCAACAGAGCCGTTATCGACAAGAATAACACGATAATCCTTTTTCATTTTCAGCCGAACTGAGTTTATTTCCTGTTTCAGTAAAGAATCAAAGCAGGACTGCAAATGTTCAATTCCGTTGTATGTAGGTATTACTACTGATATCATTTATCGAATATGATTAACCAATTATGTTTCATAAATATACTTTTTTAAACTCTTTTAAATAAGAGGAATGTTTTAACATTCTGAAATTATTCTTTTTACCGAATATGGATTTAAAGTATTCCCAAAGAACTATATAAACCGAATTTGATACCGATATAACTTTTAAAAGCATAGACCTTATAAACCCGTAATTTTTATCGAAGAAATAATGCATACTAATCAAGAACCTGCCGTGAAGCTTGTAATTATCATCAGTTGCAAAGCTTGAGCCTCCGTAATGAACAATTTTTGATGATGTATCGAGAACAAGTTTTCTAGTTTTATTAATCTGATAACTTAAATCCACATCTTCATAGAACAAAGAATAATTTTCATCCATTTTTCCCGAATAAATAAAAGTATCTCTTCTTGTAAAAAAGAAAGCGCAGGGTATCTGTGTGACATGTTCCAAAGTACCGCTGGAGATATCCGGAGCTATTTCAAAGAATTTCCCTCTCATAAATGCGGAATAATAAAAAGGCTTGGAAAAAACCATATAGAAGAAAATAAACTGTCCAATTGTAGGATACTTGCGAAAATACTCGTGCTGGAAGTTGCCATCTGTTCCCAAAAGTAATGGACATACGGCACCAGTTTCCGGATTTTCCTGAAGAACTTTTAACATCTTATTTAAAACAGGTTCTACAAAGATAATATCCGGATTCATAATCAAGATATAATCACCCGTGGATTTACTAAAGCCAACGTTGTTAGCATATGAGAAACTCATAAGCTTTTCGTTGAAAATATATTTTACGTTAGAGTATTTTTCAGATAAACCTATTATTACATCTTTTGAATTGTCGGATGAATTCTGATCGACAATAATAACCTCATAGGAACAGTTATTATTCTCAATACTGAATAAAGACTCAATAGATTCTTTTAATACATTACCTGTATTATAATTAACAACAATGATTGATATATTATTATCTTTATTCAAATACCTAAAAAATGTTTTCTAAATAGTAACTACTTACAGTTCTTTTCGATTGGACAATTTTCCTTTTACTAATTGTTTTGGTAACCTGAAGTAAACCGCTGAAATAACCTTTTACTGCGTAACCAAAAGTACCTTTTGGATACTGGAACAAGAACCTGACATATCTTTTGATTCTTGAAAGGAAGAACAATGGTGAATATTTTATGTATAAACCTAAAGGATAGTTTTTAAGTCTTAAAGTAACAAGGTTTCTTTCTGTATAATATGTTTCCCAGCCTGAAAATTTATTAGTTGTTTCTCTTCTTTTGTGATAGCAGACTAATTCAGGATTGTAGTAACATTTATAACCCATTGACTGAAAGCGGAAACTTAAATCAACATCTTCTAAATAAGCGAAGAAATCTTCATCAAACAAACCTGCTTCCCTGAAAAGTTCAGATTTATAGAAAGCAGCACCTGCACATGCTCCGAAAATAAATTCCGGTTTATCATACTTCCCGGTATCTTTTTCGCCATGTCCCCTTGCCATCGGTGTACCGCCGTTTCTTCTTAAAAAATCTCCTGTATCGTCAATTACATCTCTGTTAAAATAATTCATCATTTTAACAGCAATAAAATCTATTTCCTTGTTAACAGAAAAAGTCTCTAATCCTTTTTCGATAAATCCACTTTCGAGTTCAATATCATTATTTAAAAGCAGAATTGTATCTGCCTGTTGAGATTTAAGTGATAAACTAATACCCATATTCACTGCTTTTGAAAAACCAAGATTAGATGAATTCTCAATTAACAATATATCTTTTCTCTCACTTTTAATATAATCCTGAGTGCCATCGCAGGAGCCATTATCTACTATTATAATGCGATGCTTGCACTGATGTTGTAATGACTTAAGAACAGATTTAACGTTATCAAGTCCGTTATATGTAGGTATTATTACATCAACCATTTCTTGAGAACAATTTTATTAAAATATATTTCTGAACTTCCATTATTCCAGGTTTATCAGTATGAAACAACTTCTTTATGTATTCAATCATAATCTTAAAGAGTGTATTATAAACAATAATAATCTTCATAAATAAGTATGAGAAATATTTGTAATTATTTCTATAGAAGTTCAACATACTTAGGACATAATATCCGTATACATTATTATTTGCAGTCATCATACTTGAGGCACCCACATGTTTAACTTTAATATCAGCAATCTTCAGTTTATAACTTTTTGATATACGATAACTTAAATCCACATCTTCAAAAAACAGAAAGAAAGATTCATTAAATCCATTTAGTAATTTATAAACATTACTCTTAATAAACATAAAAGCACCCGGTATTTGTTTTGTATCCTGAAGTGCTTTACTCTGAGGGTCAATATGTGATATTAAAAAACGATTCTTTAAAGTATTATTATTCAGAAAAGGTTTTGATAAAATCGAATAGAAAAGAATATACTGTATAATAGAGGGACTTTTCTGATAATAACCTTTCTGGAATTCTCCGTTTAATCCAAACAATTTAACACCAAAAGCACCAATAGATAAATCAGATGATAATTTTATAAGATTTTCAAAAACACTTTCGATTAACTGTACATCAGGAT
>CAIUQV010000420.1 GCA_903901375.1 uncultured Ignavibacteriota bacterium | reverse complement strand
GATCTCTGTCAATATTTGCACTAAACCACTCCTTCATTGTATAAAAAGAATACTTTTCGTCAATAAGAGTTGTAAGTATTTCCTTGTATTTGCTAAGTGTAAAATCCAAAATTACCTGTATAACCTCTCATTATCCTGTATATCCATCCACATAGCAAATAGTAAAGACTGAAAACTACTGATACTCAGGAATAAGAAAGCAAACAATGGTTCAAAATTCAGATTTGAGTTAGTGATTATAGCATTCAGGACTTTGAATATATAGGGAATGTCAATCAGAAATAAAAGTATTGCCATATGATACAAAAGGAAAAGAGGATGAAAATCACGGAACAAATATTTTACCCATAACCTTTGAAAGAACAATTTTATCAGGAGAAGTGAAATTTTTGGAATCACAGTAAATATTTTCATCTTGGATTTTTCCCCAACTTTATAAACCGGCTTAATCTCTACTTCTTTAAGTGTACAATAAGCAATGTTAAGTTTAACAAGTATATCATTAGGCATACCGTAACTTTTATATATCTTATACAACCTGATAGATTCGAGTGCTTTCAATGAAATTGCAGTAAATCCGGACTGTGTATCCGAAACTTTCCAGTATCCGGAAGCAATCTTTGTAAGTATTGATAAAATTGAATTACCGAAAAATCTAATCTTGGGTATAACCAGCCATGCACTTCTGTGTATTAACCTGTTTCCTTTCACGTAATCGGCCTCACCGTTTATAACAGGCATACATATTGATTCTAATTCATTAGGATCCATCTGTGCATCGCCTGCCATAACTGCTGTACAATCCATACTGTAATCTTTTGCCCATTTGTATCCTCTGGCTATACTGCTTCCAACACCTGAATTTACTTTATTAGTTATCAGTATAATTCTGTCATTTTCCGGATTGTCATTCTCAACTTTCGAATTGGAAAATTTATCGATCTCTTTTTCATTCATTTCCTTGATAATCAAATCAGCATAATTATAAACACTATTCTCAATCTTCACATCCCTTTTGGAAATCTTCCTTTGATTATTACTGATATCTTTTATATGTCCTTTAACAACTTCCGCAGTTTTATCTGTTGAGTTATCGTTTACAATTACTATCCTGTCAACAAATTCAGGCATTTGCTCTATTACCATCGATATTTGGCTTTCCTCATTGTAAGCAGGTACAACTACGCAGATATTCTTTCCGTTTATCATAAGCTTTACTTCTTTTTTGACTTAAAGTTATCGGGTTTTGAATAGTAATAATAGTAATTGTAATAATATCCGTACGAGCTCTTGAAAGCAAAATCGTTAAGCACACTTCCCAGTAGGTTCCGTCTGTTAAGTTTAAACAATCTCCTGTATGTCTTGATGAAGGCATCAATCGGAGTAACATTTGCACGGGAAACAAGTATTGTACCATCTGTTATGTTAAACAATATTTCAGAATCTGTAACTGAGACAAAAGGTGGTGAGTCTATTATTACAATGTCAAACAAGCCTCTTACTTCATTAATAAACTCAATCATTTGCTGCGATCCAAGGAGTTCTGAAGGATTCGGCGGTATTGTACCGCTTGTAATGTAACTCATATTGGTTAGTTTTGTCGGACGGATAATTTCTTCCATAGTTACATTCTTAAATAGCTTATCACTCAACCCCGGATATCTGTCACTTTGCATCACATTATGTACCCTTGGTTTACGAAGGTCACAATCAAGCAAAAGTGTTTTATTTCCTGCCTGAGCAAAACTTCCCGCTAAATTTGTCGAAACTATCGTTTTTCCTTCAGATGGGATTGTACTTGTTACAAGTATCACTTTTAATGGTTTCTCTTCAATCTTTGAATACTGTATTCTTGTTCTTAGAGCCTTAAATGCTTCCGATACTGACGAGGAAGGTTTAAGTTCAACAATAAAATCAGTTTCAGGTGAATGTTCTTCAACTAATTCTTTAAAACTTGGTATCCAGGAAAGCACACTTGCACCCTGTGTTT
>CAIUQV010000419.1 GCA_903901375.1 uncultured Ignavibacteriota bacterium | reverse complement strand
GCTGGATTTTCACCATAGCAACACGCGAATATGTTTCGATGTACAGAAGCAATTTCTGGAAAAGGTTTTTACCGCTGAATGAAGAACATAAAGATAAATTTGTTTACGATGTTTACGACCGTACAGATTCAGACCACGACAAGGCAGTACTTTTAAACGCATTGTCTAAATTAAGTTACAAAGAACGTTCTGCAATACTGCTCTTTGAAATAGGAAACTTTTCAATCCGCGAGATAATGGATATTCAGGAAGAACGAAGTGAGTCGGCTGTGAAATCAAGGCTCAGCCGCGTTCGCGATAAACTGAAAAGAATAATCCTAGAAAGCGGAGATACAAACAGAATTATTATAAATCCTGATAAAGGAGATTTAGAAGATGAAACACTCAAAATTCTATCAGGAATCAAACGGAAAGGAGAAGAACCTAATGGACAAATACTGGGATAAAATCAGACAGGAAAAATATGATGATACATTTGAAAGAACAACTAAAGCACTTTTAAGAAATCAAACACAAGAGCCCGAAATGGACTTAAGGAAGAAATCAATCATGAAATCATTTATCGCTGAACACAAGTATAAAATTATCATTGCAGTATTTCTGGCTTTAATAGTCGGGGCCTGTAATTTGCCTGTTACACAGGAAAACATAGTCGGATATGCAATAGCATGGACAACAAAAGCAGAAAACCAGAAGACAGTTGCAGAAAGCACAAAGAATTTTCCATGGACAAAAAATTCTGCGATGAGCATTAACATTAAGAATACAAACGGTACCGAAACAGCAGAGTTCAACATCATACTTCAGGGAATTGAAGAGAAGACTGCAATGAGTTACAAAACTGACCTTGAAAAGATTAAAGAAATTAATTCCGTTAAAATAACACCATTAAAGGAAAACATAACGCGTCCTGTTTATGCAGCGGCCTTATATTCTTTCTTCAGAGTAGATATTAACTCTAAAGGTAAATCCGAATCGGAAGTTAAAGCTGAAATCGAAAAGCAGCTAAAGGAAAACGGGTTTGAAAATTCTATAGTAACATTCGAAAACGTTGAAGGCAAACAAAGACTTATGATTAAGTTTCCTGAGAATGCTAACATGAACGGCAAGAATATGGAAGTTCGTGTCGATGGCGACGGAAAACAGGAAGTTGTAAAGATGAAATCAATAAAAGGTTCGGGAATAGACAAAAATATGACCGACGAAGAAATTAAAAGAAAGATAATTGAAGATAACGTCGGAGATTTAAAACCTGAAGAAATCAAGATTATACGAGAAGGTGACAAGATAAAGGTTGAAGTAACAAAAGAAGATTAAGATTATAGAATATTAAACAAAAAGACACATATTACGAACAAATATGTGTCTATTTATTTTAAACTGAATTTTATACCTGTCTCCTGATTCAAACAAAGATTATATATCCTTCCATCATAATTTCTGTACAACAATAAATATTACATTTTAATAAAAACCGATTCTTTGTAATTTGTAATTATGATTTGTCCTTACTGTAAAAATATTATAAAAGAAAAGGAAGAGAAGGTAGTATGTTTCAGGTGCGAAGCCTGTCACCACAAAAAGTGCTGGGATGAGCATAATGGGTGTTCCACGGAAGATTGTTATGAAAACCCGAATATAAAATATCAGGCTGAAAACGTGGGCAACAAAACACTCCCTGAAATATTGAGTGAAATTGCGTCACAGAAGAAACAAACAACCGAAGACGGAATTTGTCCACAGTGCGGAAAAGGCTATGATAAAACACTCCATAAGTGTTTTTTCTGCGGGTATGAGGAGAATAGTGACATTACAATCAATGAACCTGTAAAAGAGTTTCACGAAGAATTCGAAAACAGATTAAAGGAAAAGACAAGTTTTAAAAACCAAAGGCGTTTGATACTTTTTGTGAGTATCGGCCTGGTATCACTCCTCATAGTATTTTCTGTTGTGTTTTCCTACGTAAGATTAAACGAATACTATAAATCCGAAAATTACAAGGTTGATTTATTCCTGAAAGAATGGACAAATGCCTGGGAAAGCAAGGATATTTTTAAATACAGAGAACTGCTTGATAAAGATTATCAGTACATTGAAAAGAACAGCAAACCTTTTGGATACGATGAACGTGTGAAAAGAATTACAAAATCATTTGAAACTTATAAAAGCATTAAGGTAAAAATACGGGATGTAAAGATTGAGAAAAGTGATACATTAAAAAGTGATTACATAAACGTCAGGTTTAACCAGACATACATTGCAGACAAGAAAGAAGAAAAGGGCATAAAGACTCTGCGGCTATACAGAAGCGAAGACACAAAAATGCAGTGGAAAGTTTTCAGAGAATACTTTGAATAAAGCTTACAGGGTTTTAATCCTGTAAGCCTTATAGAATTATTATATCAAGAATAAAAACGCTATCAGAAGTCCAAGATTCAGCATCAGACCAAACTGCATATTGAACTGAGCCGTCATAATATTATGTTTCGTACCCACTTCCCAGCGGAGCAGATTCTCTTCAGGAATGTTATTTACCATTCTAATCAACTTTAAAGCCGTCGGCAGCGAAAGCAGATTTAGTAACGCAAGCCAGGGAAGAAGACCAAGAGCAACGAAAAATATAATTGAGGCATAAGCGCCGATTATCAGAACATCATACATATATATTGACATTTTCTGACCTATAAGAATAGGAATTGTCTTAACGCCAAATGCACCGTCGAATTTCATATCGCGTATATTGTTTGAATGGAGTATTGCGATAATCAATAGTCCGATAGGTGTAGAAAGAACTACTGGCTGCCACGAGAACTGATGTGTCTGAACAATGTACGCACCGAGCGTCATTCCAACGCCGAAAGTAAGGAATACCATTAAATCTCCCAGTGCTTTATATTTCAGCGCAATCGGATTTGCCGTGTAATATATTGCTGCAAACAAACCGAATATCATCAGATAAAGTATCCAGGGTCCCACAACCATCCATAAGAATATTCCTATCAGACTTGCGAGAAGAAGCGAACTGAAAGCCAGGACTTTCATACCACCCACTGAAACGAGACCTTTAGATATAACCATCGAACCACCGTGAGGAATACCAGTTTCGGGATCTTCTTTGTCTATTCCTTTTTTATAATCATAAATATCGTTAATAATGTTTGAACCGACCTGAACCGAAATCGCACCAATAAGAGTTAAAGCAAAATAGAAAAAGTTGAATTTAACGCCAGGCAATAATATCATCGCCAGAATAGACCCATACAGTACCGGAATTATTGATGCCGGAAAAGAATAAGCGCGGGCTGCCATCATAAACAATTTAAAGCCCTTAGGGGCTTCCATATTTTGTTCCATTATTTCAGATTTTTAATTATATTAAGTATACATCATGTTAACAAAATAAGATATTTTTTAATTCAATGGAAACACGACGAAAATAAACGGATCCCAGAGCATATGTGAAATTAAGGCAGCAACTATATTACCTCTCCACAAAAATATCAGCCCCCAGTAAACTCCTACTACAAAAGAGGCAAGCATCAAAATAGGGTTCATTGTCGGTACGTGTACTAATGTGTAAAATAACACCGTAAGTCCGAATCCCAACCATTTACCGTACTTTGCCGAAAGATGCCTTTGAAGGTATCCGCGCCAGAAAAACTCTTCGCCAAAACCAATGGGAAAAAACAACAGCATAGCAACAACCCAACCGGGAAGTATTTCTTTATTTGCATACACGCTTGAAATACTCTGAGAATGATTAGGAATAATTCCGAAAGTATCAAGAATGTACCTTCCTGCAAAGAATACGAAATACAGAATTACCGCACTTCCGATTCCTATGAATATTTCTGTAATGTTAAAATACTCTTTCTTAAACTGGTCCTTAAAGTTTAAGTACGATATAACAGACAACAAAAGCGTAGAAAACGCCATCGATGCCCAGAAGTTAAATGGTTTTAAAACAAACATCACAAACCAAAGAACCGCAGCAAGAAGTATGTATATAATGTATTTCAATATTTAATAATTAAATTAACTGATTATTCAGTATAAAATGTGTATAAATGTTATCGTTTTAATTGTTACTTAATAATTACCATTCTCTTAGTATCGGAGAAATCCTCTGACATTATTTTATAAAAATAAACTCCTCCTGAAAGATTTTCGCAGTTGAATGACGTTTCATAGTTCCCAGCGCTTAATTTTCTATTAACAAGAGCTGCAACTTCTCTTCCTGTCACGTCAAATACTTTCAAAGATACAGACCCACTTTTTGCTATTGAGTATTTAATGGTTGTTGTCGGATTAAACGGATTCGGGAAATTCTGATAAAGTCTGTAGTCATTTGGCAACTGATTACCATTTTCAGAAGCAGCGGTAATTCCGCCCGCATCCGTTGTTCGAAGAATTATTCCATTATTCCCACAAACATAACCTGTTGAAGAATTTATAAAAACTATGTAATTTAAATTTGAAGTTGTGTTCGAGACCTGTGTTCCCCAGACACTTCCACCGGATGTTGTTTTCTTTATAACACCATTCTGTCCGCAAAACCAACCCGTTAGTGAATCTGAAAAATATAAACTCTTTATTGTTCCCGAAATTCCAGAAATCTGTGACGCCCAGTTAATTCCTGCATTTGTGGTCTTCATTATAAAACCATTCGAACCAGCAATCCAGCCTGTGTTTACATTTATAAAATATATTGATGCCGG
>CAIUQV010000418.1 GCA_903901375.1 uncultured Ignavibacteriota bacterium | reverse complement strand
TGGTTTGAAGAGAAGAAGAGTTAGATAATTGTAATTTAAGAGAATTGAATCCCTAACACTGGATTCAGTTCTCTTCTTTTAAAAATACTTTTCCATTCTCTTGCTCTGCTCTTTTGGTGTTTTTGTGTTTTAGTGGTAACTCTTCTATACCTGATTTTCCCTTTTCTCTTAAATCTTTCCTTTGGTGTTTTGGTGTTTTGGTGGTAATGTTTCTATACCTGATTTTCCCTTTGCGCTCTTTGCGATCTTTGCGGTTAAATCTCTTTTTGGTGTTTTCGTGTTTTGGTGGTAAATCTCTTATGCCTAAAAACAATCAGTGCAAATCAGTTTTATCATTCTTTTCAGTGTGCCAATCTCTTGCTCTTCTCTTTTGGTGTTTTCGTGTTTTGGTGGTAATGTTTCTATACCCGTTTTTCTCTTTGCGTTTATATCTTTCTCTCGTGTTTTTCCTTCTGTTAACGCACAGTAATAAAAAAGCCCGCTCATTAAAGCGGGCTTTAAACCATCTATCAACTATCAACGAACAACAATCAACTACTTTATTAGAATCATTTTCTTTGTTTCTTTTATAATGTCATTTAAATACAACGTATAGAAATAAGCCCCACTGGAAAGGTTATCTGCTTTAAGTAAAAATTCATAAATTCCTGGTGAATGTTCTTTGTTGGATAACGTTATTTCTTCTTTCCCGGACATATTAAATATTTTTAACTTTACGTTACTTGTTATCGAAATTTGATATTTTAATTTTGTAGTATTGTTAAATGGATTTGGATAGTTCTGGTATAATGAATATTCTTCTGCAATTACGTTATTATTACTTTGCACACCTGTTAGCCATTGCCCTCCGTTTGAAGTGAACATTATCTTTCCAGCACCTCCGACACCCCAAACCACGGAATCATTGAAACAAAATATTGAGCCCCAGAATGCATTTGGCATTGTTCCTGAGTTTTGTCTGTACCAATTATTTCCTCCATTTGTAGTTTTGTATAAATAGCCATAAGTCCCACCTGCATACCCTGTGTTTATGTTTGCAAACGCACAACAATACATTACCGATGGCGGATAAGAATGTATTGAATCTAAACTTTGCCATGTTGATCCAAAATCAGTGCTTCTAAAAAATGGACTAGTTCCACCAACTACCGAAACGAATTGATTATTAACTATACTTAATTTTCTAAACTCATATGCCCAGCCATTTGTTGGGACATTCGTATCAAACCAGTTCATTCCGCTATTTGTTGTTTTAAACACTCTCCCTGCGGTGCAGTATAATCCTTCATTAAAATTTCTAAAATATATATCACTATTAAAGGATATTGTTACCGTTGAATCGAATGTAATTCCTCCATTTGTTGTTCGAAGTACACGGTAGCTTCCACAAAACCATCCAGTATCTCTATTAAGAAAATAAACCCCATTAAATATTCCACCATTTGGATTACCATTTCTGATTTCTATCCAATTTGTTCCTCCGTTTGTAGTTTTAAGTATAATATCATTTCCGCCTGCGACGTAACAGATCAAGGAGTCAACGGGAAAAACCGAAGACAATGAACCACCACCATTAATTGAAGGATTCGGGATATTCATCCAGTTTATTCCGCCGTTTGTCGTTTTAAGAACCTTTCCGCCATCACCTAATGTCCAGCCAGTATAACGATTAATAAATTTAACATCATAGAGGTTTGATGTTATTCCTGAATTTTGCTGTACCCACTGAGCATTAACACTCATCGAAGCAAATATCATTAATATTATGAATATAGTTTTTATGTTCATTTTGTATAACTTAATTGATTATAATTTTCGGCATAGAAGTGCCCGTAACTATTGCGAGTAATTCGGAATGGAGAAACTTTCTGATTTCTAAAACAAAGATAACTGATTTGAATCATATCACTTTGATTTATTTTCATTTTGTAATAAAATATTATTCCATTTATATAAAATCAACCTATAAAAATCGGTTATTTATCACTGCATTTATTTTAAATTTGAATATATTTCAATTATTCGTTGAGTGGTAAAATATTCTTACCATATGATAATACCTTCAAATTAAAATGTATACTATCTGAGTAATATATAAAAAAGCCCGCTCATTAAAGCGGGCTTTAAACCATCTGCCAACGAACAACAATCAACTACTT
>CAIUQV010000417.1 GCA_903901375.1 uncultured Ignavibacteriota bacterium | reverse complement strand
TGGTTTGAAGATATAATTTCGATAATAGAAAAAAGTGCAAGTTCGGAGCTTTATACTCTTCTGAAAAGAGATGACGAAAAATACGTTACTGAGAAAGCGTATGAGAATCCTGTTTTTGTCGAAGACGTTGTAAGGAACGTCGTACTCAAATTAAGGGCAAATAAGAACATTCTCTGGTATTCGGTTGAAGCAGAGAACTTTGAAAGCATTCATAATCATAATGCTTATGCAATGATTGAATCTCACGAAGAATTTACGAATGGAAATCAGAAAGACTTTGTAATTAAAAGGTTTTAATTAATAACATCAGTAAATCAAAAGGGACTGCAAAGCAGTCCCTTTTTAATTTAACACTAAAATTCAAGATTGAAACCGCCGACAGGCATAAATCCCCACTGATAAATCGTACCTTGCTCGTTCTTTGCTTTATTCCAGAAGTATCCATAAATATTTTCTCTGTTATAAGCATTCTGCAATTCAAAGTATGTAGTCAGACAGATTTTCCTGAAATAGAATTTCTTATCTACTCTAACGTCAAGTCTGCTGTATGCAGGATATCTTTCCTCATTAAACTTAGTCATATCCCAGACACCTCTTCCAAGTTGTGATGAAATAACCGGATCGAAAGGAGTGTATGGTCTACCGCCGGCATACTTAAACTTAATTCCGACTAACCAATCATCTGCAACCTGGTATCCAAGAATTACAGTAAACTGATGCGTGGGGTCGAAAGCAGCCTGTTTTTCTCCTCCTGCAAGTGACGTGAATCCTGATTTCGAATAGGAATAATTCACAGAACCGTACAGACCGTTACCTGTGAGTTTTTTCTGTATTGATAAATCGATACCTCTGACGTAACCATTACCGGTACTGGAAGCATAACCCACGATATTAGGTCCGAAGTCAGAACCACCGTCTATTAGAATGTATTCAGGATTGTTTACGCTAACGGCATAATCACTGTATTTCTTTTCATAAACTTCTGCAACAAGTTTAATATCCTTTGAGAGCATATGCTCAATTCCTGCTATATAATGGTCACTCCGCATACTGTTTAATTCTGAATTCCTCGGGTCTGAAGCGAGCCAAATGTTTAAAGGTGCCTGATGGAATATTCCATAGGATGCATTGATGATAGTATTATTTGTTAAATAGAAAGAAGCTCCGAATCTGGGGGATACGGTGTTTTTATTTTTAATATAATCAAAGTAATCGTATCTTATACCGTAGTTAAGCACGAGTCTGTCTTTAAAGAACTTACTCGTGAAATTAATACCTGCAAAAAGTTTTGTGTTATTGATTGCATTGTTCACTGAAAGTTCGGGAATGACATAACCCTGTGCAGTTGTGTCCTGTACGGCATAAATATCATTCTTGTATCTTCCCCATTTACCGCCACCGTTGATAGTAACAAAAAATGAACCCGAAATTTTCTGATTAAATTCGAGTTTAGAAGTCAGTTCATTCTCGTTGTTATCCAGGTAGTACTCTCTTTTATTCGTCAGAGCATAAATATTATCGCTGAAATAATTGGTATTAGTATTTGAAACGACAGCCTGCAAATATCCTTTTTTATTCAAACGTTTATATACAATACCGCCAGTATAGGTATTTGTTTTATTATCGGAATCATAAGGAAAATCATTAACGGAAGTATTTTCATCAACAACAAAATTTATCTTATCGAGCGCAGAAAATCCTATCAGGCTTAATATGTTATTATCGTCAATTTTGTGAGTTAGTTTCAGGTTGAAATCCCAGTAATTCGGAACTGCGGAAAGCCTCAATGCGCCTTTAAGTAAATCCAGGTAGCTTCTGTTTACAGAAAACAAATAAGATGTCTTTCCTGATATTGGACCTTCAAAAGTACCTCCGAATCCCGCAAAAGAAAGGTTTAAGTTATTGATATAATCTTTAAAACTTCCCTCCCTGAGTTTAATATCAACAACACCTGAAAGCCTGTCTCCGAACTTTGCATTATAACCGCCCGTAAGTATATCAGCCTCTCTGATGAACTTTAGATTGAGAAAGGTAATGGCACCGCCTGTTGTACCCTGAGAGCCATAATGACTTATGTTTGGCAGGTCAACACCATCTATAAGCAGAAGGTTTTCAGAAGGAGAACCGCCCCTTACAACGAGGTCGTTCCTCTGATCATTTAGGACAGAGACGCCCGGAGCGGTTTGAAGCATTCTTGAAATATCTTCCGAAGCTCCGGGAGACCGCCTTACCTCTTCATAATCAAGATTAACAGAACTTATATTAATGTCAGCATTTTTATCGAAATAATTTGCGTCAACATTAATAGATTCGGTAGAGAAGCCAGTGGAGTTCAGTTCGATAATAACCGTTACAGGCTTTCCTGACGAGATTACGATATCAGTTTTCATTATCGTTTTATAGCCGATTGCTGAAACCTCGAGGACATAATTACCATTTTTAAGGTTTTCAAACCTGAAATTACCTTTATCATCTGAACCGGCTTTAACTCCTGATGACATAATTTTAATCACTGCATCTGCAACCGGACTTTGAGTATCGTGATCTATAACTTTACCGTCTATTATTCCGTTATCGGTTGTAAGATAATACTCAGCTCTTAAAAACCCTGTAAGAAAGAATAGCAAAAGGGACAGATAGATAATTTTCTTCATAGTATATAGTATTAAGTTAATATGCATATTTTAATTAACAATGTTAAGTAATCAGACAAAAAATATATTATTTTATAAATAAACCTTTAAAAGCATACTGTATAGAATTATAGATCAGGTATTGCCTGAAAGGTTCAGGAATCATAAATCCCCTTTTAATCATAAGAGATGCAATACCATGAACGAGTGACCACAAAGAGAATGCAATAACTTCAAGGTCGGCTGTTTCTAGATACCCGGCATCCATACACTGCTTAATATTGGTTTTCAACAAGTCATAAGTTCTTGTAGATGTCTGCCAGTCGTCAGGACATTTCATATTTTCAGTTGGCTCTTTAAGAATGAACATTAAATCGTAATAATGCTGGTTTTCCATTGCAAAATTGACGTATGCGAGACCGTGAGCCATAAGCCGCTCTTTTGGATTTCCGATATTCTGAACTCCAAGCTGGGCTTCATAGAACTTGTCAAAAGCTAAATTAAGAAGACTATAGAGTATTTCAGACTTATCCTTAAAATAGAGATAGATTGTAGTAGGACTGTATTCAATTTTATCGGCGATTTTACGCATTGTAATATTGTCATAACCTTCCTCGATGATAAGTTTCATAGACGCATCGAGTATCAGGTCGATCATTTCCTGCTTCTCACGGTATTTTCTCTCGTTTATTCCCATTTATTAGATTAATGTTAACAGTACAAATATACTTAACATTGTTAAGTTTGTCAAGTTAATTTTACACTTTCTTTTAAAAAATATTATTAATCAGGAAATCCCTTTGACAAGCTTTGAAAATTCAGCAGTAAATTTCTTGTGGTTATTATAATGAATAGTTTTTATACCGAGAGACTGGGCAGAAAGAACATTATCTTTCATATCATCCACGAGAACAGTTTCTTCGGGAATAAGTTTGAACTTCTCGAGAGTATATTTAAATATTTTCTTCTGAGGTTTAGCCATTTTCACTTTGTATGACAGAACCCTCTTCCTGAGCAGTTTTACGAAAGGAAAATTATTATCGATAAATGTAATATGCGGTGAATCTGTATTGGACAATAAAAACAATCTGTATTTTTTGATGCGCGAGATTTTCTCAAGGAACCTTTTCATATTAGGATTAACCCAGAAAATATCCGAATAGAAATATATAAAGTCATTGTATCCTATTTTTAGGTCAAACTTTCTTTTCATTTTCCTGAAGAATTCCCTGTGAGAAATCCTTCCAGACATAAGTTTTACATCAAGTTTATTATCAAAAATATATTTTCTGAATTTTAAAGCACTCAGTTTCTTTTCCCTTTCGGCAATACCGTTATAAAAATATGAGAAGTCGAAATAGACTAATGTATTGCCGAGGTCAAAAATAATATTTCGGATATATTCCTTTTTCAAACTACAAGTATTTTGTTTCCAGTACTTTAAGGTTTTCGTCGAGATTATAGTACTTTGGACATCCGGTTGGTATTTCAGTTTCAAGAATCTGCTCCTTAGTCAGATTTTCCAGATGCATTATCAATGCACGAAGACTGTTACCATGAGCAGATATAAGCACATTTTTACCTGCTTTAAGCTGAGGTACTATATTATAATTCCAGTAAGGAAGAACTCTAGCCGCAGTATCTTTCAGGCTTTCACCGTTGGGAGGAGCTATATCGTAGCTGCGTCTCCAGATTTTCACCTGGTCATCACCGAATTGCTTTCTGGTCTCGTCTTTATTAAGTCCCTGCAAATCGCCGTACATTCTTTCGTTCAGAGCTTTATCAAATTCAACAGGAATATTATTCTGCCCTATTTCATCAAGTATGATTTGTAAAGTATTCTGAGCTCTTTTGAGGGCAGAAGTAAAAGCCATATCGAATTCATAACCTTTAAGTTTCTTTCCTGCATTATGGGCTTCTTCAATACCTTTAGGAGATAATTCTATATCCACCCATCCGGTAAAACGGTTTTCGAGATTCCATTGAGACTGGCCGTGTCTGACTACAACTAATTTTGACATTACTTATAATTTAAGTTTATTTTTTCCATTTGATTGAACAACCCATAGAAGGAATTTGCTCAAATGTTATTTCATTATTGTTTAAGATAGATTCAATCGCTGATTCCAGGTCCCTGCTCTTAACTTTATCTTCTTCTTTCCAGTTATCATCAAGTCTGCCCCTGTACCTTAGAAGCCTGTTAATATCGTAAACATAAATATCAGGAGTACATACTGCGTCGTAGTTCTTTGCGGTAGATTGATATTCATCAATAAGATAAGGAAAATTAAGATTTCTTTCCTTTGAAAAATTTTTCATATTCTCAAAAGAATCCTCGGGGTAAGATTCCACATCGTTTGAACTGATGCCAACAAACTGCACACTTCTGTCCCTGAAATGTGACTGAAGTTTGACAAACCTTTCTACAACAGCCTTAACGTACGGGCAATGGTTGCACATAAAGATTAATACAAGAATATTACTTGAGGCAAAAGTATCCAGTGAATATGTTTTACCGTCAACACCTTTAAGTTCAAAGTCAATCGCAGAGGAGCCAATTTCACCGGGATTACTATGAAGTAATACCATATATTATTTTAGAATTCTTCATCTTCGTCGAGAGGAGAAATAATCTCAGGATGGAAATCCTCATACACAAAAGCTTTCACTGCTTTTTTATCTTCTTCATCAACACCCTGCAGAAATACTTCTTCAACGATAAATCTGTATCTTTCTTCAAGGTTATAATCCTGTTTAAAGTGCACCATGACATTATACTTTTCAAGCAATGATAAAAGCTCAACGTATAAGTTTTTATCAATACCCGCATTCAATTTGGTTA
>CAIUQV010000416.1 GCA_903901375.1 uncultured Ignavibacteriota bacterium | reverse complement strand
GATGTGACATCCGGAAAATCTGCACTTACCATAACGTATCTCATATTTTGTTTCCTTTCATTTAATTTTAAAATATTCTTGGTAAAGGTGTTATGTAACGATTTCTAATGTTAAATAATTTAATTCTTGGTTTTCTTTTGGGTTTGGGCGGATAGAGCAACTGCATTACTTTTCTCACATCGTCGTAATTTTTCTTTAGTGCTTTTTCGAGGATGATGTTTCTTATGAGATTATTTTCGTCTATAAGGAATTCGAGAACATCGTCACGAGAAACGTACAATTGATTATTAACGATTTTGATAAAAGAGTAATTGCTCAGGCAAAGGTCGAAAGTTACCATTTCCATCTCAATTCTCGCAAACCCTTTTTTCATATTAGTTTTCAGTTTCTTTAATATTCTGAAAATTTTTCTGATGTCAGTTTCGTTAAGTTTAACGATTAACGAATTACTATCAACTTCCAGGTCGAACACAACGTTAACGACGGCGTAATATTTAGATTCCATTTTCATGAAGTAATAAACAGCCCTGCCGTAAATTGAGGCAGGGCTGAATAAAACGGATTACTTAATTAATACCATACGCTTTGTCATCACAAAATCATTACTTTGGATTCTGTAGAAATAAACACCACTGGCAAGATATGAGCCATTGAAATCAATAGAATAATAACCAGGTTGTTTAAACTCGTTAACGAGGGTTTTAACTTCTCTTCCCGTTATATCATATATCTTCAAAGTAACAAATCCCTGTTTTGGCAAAGCAAAGTTTATCTTTGTTACAGGATTAAACGGGTTTGGATAGTTTTGTGAGAGATTGAAATCTTTAGGAGTATTGGAGTTATTATATTCGGGACTATCCTCGCCACCACCTATTGGATCACCACCATCTTCTGTAATACCTGTTGTACTCACAAAATCTGACATGACAGAAGCCCAATCTGTATTATCAACCGCTATAACTCTATATCTCACAGGATATTCAGTTCCATATGGAGGTTGTTGATCTAACTCTGCACATTCATGTTCAAGAACAGAATAATCCTCATAATGCGGTGTTTCACCAATTGGAATATCTACCTGAGCTATTTGTACATATGCATTCTCATTTGGAACTGTTGACATATTAGGTGCTGTAACTCGATAGACAAGATATCTCTTAACGGTATCCTTCTCACCAATTCTTTCCATATCCGGTTCCATGTTATGATTCCAAGTTATTTTGGGAATGCACCAACTATTTTGAGGATAATAAAATTCATGTTTAATTCCCATAGGACGGGAAGGCGGGGTTGCTTCAAGAATTTCTGCTAATGTTTGATTTCCTCCATATTCAGAAGCACGAAAAACATTTATGTAGGCATTATTTCCATTAGTATAATTATACCAAATAAAAATACCTGATTCCTCATTATTCCACTTCTTTGTAGACGGACTTGAGTATGGCGAAAATACTTCATTGTAACCCGGCTTCCAAGCATCCCACCTATCACCAGCATTGTTTCCATTACTTATAATATCCTTATCGTTTGTAAAAGTTCGCTCTATATTCAGACCACAATCCTGGTTTGTATTTTTTCCCGTTGTCCAAGCGTTACTCCATCTGTTATTATTATTATCTCTATAGAAAAAGCTTACATCATCACCATATGGCAAAGGATTTCCAAGGCTAGTACCTCCAGAGGGCTCACCTAATGTAGAAGGATCATTGCTATACAAAACTGAATCCTTTTGAAAAACAGTCCATACCTGACCAGAGGTAAAACAATCAAAGGGCAATTTTGCAACTCCATTAGTACTTGCTAATTTCCATTTCCAGTAACCATCAGCACATTCCATGTCCTGCACAGTATCGTTAACAATAGATGGAAATCGAACACCGTTTTTTACATGGTAAATGTATAAACCTTTGCCTGTTTCTGAATAATCATCATAAGGTTCAATTTGTGCCGAATCACCAAGCATAACTCTATCCCATCTAGAAACCTTTCTTCTGTTTGCAAGTAAGAAGCATTCGTCTTTACCAGCTGAATTATCAATTACGACTTTAAGTATTTCTCCCTCCGAATTATTATTTCTTGAAGAAAAATCACCTAAATAATTTGTAGAGCCGATTGAAGCTGTTCGAGGTGTCATATATTCATTTAATATCATATCATACGGACTGAAAAAATAATCTAACCCTATCCCATAGCTAATTCTGCTATTTTGAACATGAGCCATCATTGTCATAAAATGACCATGCTCGTGACCCATAGTTGCAATATATTGCGACTTTAACCCTCTAAAAGATACTGTGAAGCCAGATAAGCTATAACTGGCTTTAATATTATTTACGGTATCCACTAATCCTTCACCACCTATCCAAGATAATGCAGCGTATCCCGCATAATCAGGCATTGGACCTCTACCGCGTGACCTATGTATTTTATAAATAAAATCTACAGTACTATCGGGAACATTATAAAATAAACCATTTGTGGAATTAAAAGACCATTTGTCATAAGGACGCCAATCAACTAAACCCTGTTTGTTTAATTCTACCCAGATAGCCTGATTCATTACATTCTCGTTTGTATATTTATAAGCTGAATCAAGAACAACAGAAAAGGCACCGTTTGGACTTATTGCATGAAGCTTCCCTCTGCTCATTTCCATCCATTGTGAACTTAGCATTTGGGTTTGCGGATTATATTTCTCCCACCAGGGAGTATTATTGTTTTGGTTTTTTTCTGATGCAATCATTGAACTCATATATGTTGGTGCTTGACCTATCGGCCAGCTTTCATGAGGCGAATAAGGGTCGTCATCTTTAAACTGAACAAAAACAACTAAAATAGGAAAATAAGCAGCAGCATTAGAGGGGTTAGGACCATCCCATTCCGTAGTATTGGGTATTAGAAATCCTCTAAAAGGACCTGTATTAGGGATTAAGGTATGTTGAAAGGGCATTTCTCCATTATATAATCCGTTTAGAAACTGGGCATTTAATCCAGACATTATTGAAAACAATATAATTGCTGTTATCAATACTTTTATTGCTAACTTTTTCATATGTTTATATGGTTTATTGTTAATAAAAGGGGCGGACTGTATTAATAATTAATAATACATTCTTTTTACATCGTGCAACCGATACATAAAAAGGAACCGCCCTTTTGTTTAAGATTAATTACTTACTTTTAGAGTATTTTAAATTAAGGTGCCCTAACCATAAAATTAAATTAATACCATTATTTACTAAGAACTAACTTTCTTGTTTTTATAATTTCACCGTTTATTTCCATTCTATAAAAGTAAACCCCCGAACTTAATTCTTTTGGCGAATAATTAATTTCATACTTACCTGCTTGAAATATACCATCTAAAACTATATCCTTTTGACTACCAAGAATATCAAAAACAATAATCCTTACTTCGCAATATTTTGGAATTTCAAACCTTATTCTTGTTTGGCTATTAAATGGATTTGGATAATTTTGGAGTAATTCATAATCTTTTGCCGTAATATCCGATTGATGCGGCATTCCCGTTATAGTCTGCCCTCCTGAAGTTGTGTGGAGTATAATACCACCTGTACAACAAATCCAACCTACAGTATCATTAACAAACTCAATTGATTCAAATGTTTGATTATTGATTGAGGTATTTTCTTTAGCCCAATTATAACCACCATCAGTAGTTTTGAATAATTTATTATACATACCTCCAATAAAACCAGTATCCTTATTCACAAAATGAACACCAATCATATTATCAATTGCCGCTGAGTCACATATTAAAGACCAATTTGCTCCAACGTTTGTTGTTTTATAAACGCTTGGAACAGCTTCATTATATGATGCTATCCAACCGTATTGATTATCTACAAATGAGATTTTCCAAAATATTCTTGTGTTAAATAAATCAAGCGAAACAAACCATGAACTACCACCATTTGTTGTTTTAAAAACCTTTCCTTCGGAAGATACAAATCCTGTATTTGCATCTTTGAAATACATATCATAAGTGTATCCTGCATTTATATATGTGGAATCAAAGGTTACTCCTCCATTGGTTGTTTTTAATATTTTCTCATAAGTCCCGCTAACCCATCCAGTATCCTTATTAATAAAGTATAATCCAAAATAACTATTTCCTTGTCCACCGGGACCGTTTTTTAATACTACCCAATTCGTACCACCATTTGTAGTTTTAAAAATTGTCTCAAAATAACCAACGAAATAAACAACGTTTGAATCAACAATGTGAACACTGTTTAAAGGTTTTGTACCAACAGGATGATTCATCTGTATCCAGTTAATCCCACCGTTGGTCGTCTTAAGACAAGTACCACCTGTGCCCACACACCAACCAGTATATCGATTAAGAAACTCAATATCATAAAGATTTGCAGATGTACCAGTGAATTGCTGCACCCATTGGGAATTAACTGATGAATAATAGGATATTATCATTAATAAGACAAAAATTATTTTTCTCATAGTTTATATATTTATTGTTTATCAAAACCTTATTTATTCTAAATCATAATGATATTCAAAAATAACATTATTTTTGTATGTGAGTGAATTATTCTTTGTAAACTTTTAACTCAATCACTTTCTGTACATCTTCATCAACATTCTTAAGAAAATCATAACCCGTAGACTGTTCAATTCTGTCAATACTTGTTGTATAATGTTTCCAATCAAAATCGGTTAATCCGTCTTTGTTAGGCATCATCACGGCAATTACTTCGGTGTTTGCGTTTACATCGGATAAGCCTTCGCCTTTTTCAAGAACTATAATGATTTTAAAACAACTAACCGGAATACTTACCACACCATCAATCCTATTTCCGCTATGGAATACACCCCCAGCCATTACGTATAATTCTTTCAAGGAATCAAGACATAGAGTCTGACAATAATATTCCAAATCCAACCATAATCTTTGGTTTAAGTCTGCTGTTTGGGGTAATACATTAGTGAGATAAAATGTAGATTTATTGTCTGTTATTGTTTTTGTTCTTTCCTCGCTTCTAACCATATGCCCTCTGTCATAACCAGAATTTGTATAATCCGAGTTTTTTACCTTATAAACATCCCAGGGAAGTAATGGATCTTTGAAGAAAGAACCACTCCATCTTTTAACCTTCCCATACCAACGTTTGTTTAGATTCCAGCTTATCCAGTTTGCTACATTTTTATCAGCATTGTAACTTAGAACATACTGGGGACGCTTGATTAAGAAATCATCTGAAGAATCTGAATCGGTTGGTATTCCAAGTGCAACGTGCTTTTTCCATTTGGTTGAGGACTTCTTTGATGTACTTTGGGAAAATGATACATTGAACGCAAGGAAGATGAATAACAGTGTAATTAATATTTTATTACTTCTCATTGTAATGCTTTTTGATGATTGTATAAATATAATTTATTCAAGATAATGTTTTTATAATTTAGGTTTAATCCTTAATTCCGGTTGCGGACGAGGAACACTCTCAAATAAATAACCGATAAAATACACTCTAAATATTGCATATTTGTAATTAAACTTTTTAATTTCACCACATTTGTATTTTATGATTATACATTTGGCACATAATCGCTTCTTTTAAAATTGCCCCTAAAACGAGAAAGGCAATAGGGGCAAGAATTGACATATCTATTCATTCGTACTTTTGGATATAGTATAAGTATAACCATATTTCCAACCTGCGCCACCAGTTCCACCCTTATAACCTTGCTGATTAAGCATATCACTTTCCCATTTTCTAGCTTCCTTCTCCGAAGAGAATGACTTTTGCCACCAGTCGGATGGATTACCGTGTTGCTGCTTCCTTGTTTCATGATCGTCTGTAAGACCAACATATTTCATAATTATGCTCTTTTCTCCCGCTATTATAAACTTTTCATGTTCAACGGGTAATATGAAAAGTGTTTATTCAAAATATTAATATTCGTCACTGTTTTGAAAAGCGCTTGTGTATTCACAAATTATAAAACGATGAGAATTTTTATACCTGGTATTTCTTAATTTTATACGAAGCGACTTGTTGGTATCTAACAATAATCGCAGTAAAGCACTTGCTTCATCAAAATTATTGTCCAACGCATTGTCAAATATTATGTCTCTTATTTTGTTTTCATTATCTAATAAAACTGCTTTGCATGTATTGTTTATTGATATAATATAGTTGTTTATGATTCTTAAGACACAAATATTGTTTGAGAATATTTCGACGGAATATCTGGAGTGGTAAAATGAGTCTAATGAAACAGGTTTAGCTTTACGAAGATGTTTCATTTCCTTGTAAATGTTTTGTAAATCCTTATTGGATAACTTCACACAGAACGATTTACTTTCTATGTTTAAGTCGACCCAAAGAACAATATTTGCATAATGTTTATTCTTCATTTGAATATGAACCTTTAAAACAAATTTGAACAGATTATAGCAAGAAAACAGCCATCATGAAAACTTAAAACCGGACTTATTTCATATAAATTTTAAACCATAATGGACAAACAGATGGGATTCAAGCCTTTATATATAGGGCTTAAGAGCAATATAACAAAAAAAGAATTCCATACAAATTGAATTTATAGAATATTGAATTTGTTCCTAAGACGGGAAAATGGTAATAAACGAATATTAAAAAGTTAAAAACAGCAGTATATTCATAATTCGCAAAAGTTATTTTTTCCCGACTTTCGTGCCGTACTTTAAATAATGGGTTTTTATAATTGATTTAACTTTATCAACGAACCATTGTTTCATAATAAAACCCGGAGAGGATTTTAATTGATTTAAAAAATATTCATAATTTAATATTTTATTTTCTTGTTTATAATTTTCATCTATCTTCATTAACGTTCTGAAATTATT
>CAIUQV010000415.1 GCA_903901375.1 uncultured Ignavibacteriota bacterium | reverse complement strand
GTTGTCGGAACAGAAGAAGGCACAAGAAAAGCAGTTACGGGCATTAAGCTTAAAAACGTGAAAACAGGTGAAACCGTATTGCACGAATGCGAAGGTGTGTTTATCGCAATCGGACACCAGCCAAACACACAAATCTTTAACGGCATTCTTGATATGAACGATGTCGGGTATCTTGAAACAGAAAAGTCATCTTCAAAGACAAAGATAGAAGGTGTCTTTGCATGCGGCGATGCTCAGGACAGTGTTTACCGTCAGGCAATAACGGCAGCAGGTACCGGATGTATGGCAGCTATCGATGCCGAGCGTTATCTGGAATCAATGGAATAGTTTTACACAATCATAAAGCACCTTCTGTTTAAGAGGGTGCTTTTGTTTTTAGAAACTTTAATGTTTTTATTATGAGGAATATACTTGTTGCAGTTTTATTTTCTCTTTTGTTATACGGATGTAATGAATCTGTTAACCCGAATGACCCTGTAAATTCATACAAACCAATATGGCCAATGCCGGGTTACAATGCCCGCAATACATCAAGTCCGTATTCCCTTTCTGCTGTTATCAACCCTGTATCGAACGGCATTCCCGACTGGTCTTTCACTTTTCCTTCTGGGAATCTCAGTGACGGAAGTCAGTTCTGTGTTGACTCTCGGGGTTTTATATATTTCCTTCATCAGATAAATCCCAGTGGGGCTTTGTATAAATTCTCTCCCGATGGAAATGTTGTGTGGAAACGGGATTCCCTTAACCAATGGAACTTTGCGGCAATCAGTTTAAGCCGTGATGAATCACAGATATATTTTGTTGCTTTTAAACAGGGTACAATGGATAGACTTTATTGTTACGATTCAACCGGTAAATATATGTGGTATAAAGATTCCGCACTCGTTACAAAACCAGCAATTGGAAAAGACGGCAATGTATATTCTTTTCATATGAACGGTCTGACTGCATATTCTAAAGATGGTAACATTCTCTGGACGAACACATCCGTAAAAGGAAACTATGGGCATAATTACATAGCACTCGATATGGAAGATAATATTTATACGGTCAATAATCCCGACAAGTATGTAAAGGTAAGCAAACAGGGCATAGTAAAATGGGAATATTCTGCAGGCAACAATTTTTCCGGAATAGTTATAGACGGATTTGGAAATATATATTTCAATAGTTATGCCGATGACAAGCTTTTCTGTCTGAACAATTCAGGGCAGTTGAAATGGACGAAACAAAGTGTCTACGCTTATTTTTCACCGGTTATAACCTCAGGCAACAGAATACTGGTCTCACAGGGCGGATATGTTATTTCTTACGACACTTCAGGAAGCGAATTGTGGAGATGCCAGCCGTTTACAAACTTAGGCAATGCTGAAGGACTCCTGCTTGATGACGCTGATAACGCATATTATATTGGTGACGGCGGAAGCAGCGGTATTTATGCCGGATGCATTTCGTCGGGCGGTGTAAAAAAGTGGGAAGTGAATTCAGGTATTTACAGTTTCACTCTGCCTCCGCCTGTTTTATTGCCGCAGGGGAAAATACTGATATCTCCAAAAAGAGCATTCAAAATACAGGCAGTGAATTAGCTGAGTTTATTAGCGTTAATTGAGAAAAACGGACTAAACTCAGTTTAAAGGATATTATATTAAGACACGGAAGAATAATTATAATTCCGGCGGGAACACTTTTAAAGTATTGATGTTTAAGAATTGTATAAAAAACCAAAACATACATAAATGAAAAGAGTACTTT
>CAIUQV010000414.1 GCA_903901375.1 uncultured Ignavibacteriota bacterium | reverse complement strand
CGCTTAAATCATTCTCGGACGCAACACCCGTATTTCCCTTTCCTGCATTCGTTGCAGAGAGTTTATTCTCTGCATAAAAATCCCAGAATGGATAAATAACCAAATCCGGGGAATTAAACGGTGACTGCGCTCCGGCAATACCAGACAACAGGAACAGTATTCCTAATAAAACTAACTTCCTCATAAGCAGTAATATTTAAGTTTGAATATTCTTATTCCATCATAAGGAATTCAATATCCTCTATTTCCTTGGGCAGTGAATCAGAAAGCACTTCCCCGCCGTATTTCGTTACGAGAACATCGTCTTCAATCCTTACACCAATCTTTCTGTACCTTTCAGGAATTTCCTTCGCATCCTCAGGGAAATATATTCCGGGCTCTACTGTGATGATGTTACCCGCAACAAGTTTATCATAGTCATTCTTCCCTATCGATTTATTCGCTACTGCATCGTGCGTGTCCAGCCCAATGTGATGCCCTACGCCGTGCAGCGTATACTTCGTTACGTCAAATCCTTTCTTCAGCAGTCCGAGTTTCTGCATTCCCTTTTTCAGCCGCTCGACTGAATATTTCTTCAGGTCCGTCAGCTTCACTCCCGGCTTAATCTTTTTAATAACGTCGTACTGTGCATCAAGTACTATCTGATAAACTTCGCGCTGCTCTTTCGTGAACTTTCCGTTCACAGGAACAGTACGCGTCAGGTCGCCGTTGTAATAATTAAACTCCGCACCCGAATCTATCAGCAGCAAATCACCGCTCTTAAGTTTATTCCTGTTTGTGTTGTAATGAAGTATGCAGGTATTATTCCCGCCCGCAACTATCGTCTCAAAAGCCACATCCTGGCATCCGAGCTCTTTGTAATGGTATTCCAGCAATGCTTGTACCTGATATTCAAACATGTCAGGTTTAATCATCTGTATAGTGTTGTAAAACCCCGCCGCTGTCACAGTTGATGCATACCTCACCTGCTCAATCTCAAATTCATTCTTCACACTCCTCATCTTTGCGAGTAAAAAGTTCACGTCCATAATCTGTACGTTTGTAGATAAAGTTATCCACGACGATTCAAATCCTCTCAGCTGCTCTTTCACTTCCCCTGTCAGGAAATTTAAATCGAAAAGACTTATGTATATCTTGTTGTACTTATCACGTGATATTAAATCTGCAACCACATCACCGATTTTCGAATTAACCATTCCAGTATCAATGCCAAGCTCTTTCTTCACGTTTGAATAACCGAGCCTTCTGCCTACCCAGGTCTCCCTTAGCGGGTCTTTCTTCTGTACAAAAAGTATTTCCTTAGTCTTTTTAATTTTCTTCGATTTCTCGTCGTGCACTTCCATTCCTCCCGGAGCGAGCACCAGCACTGCATTAGGCTCGTTGAAACCGGTTAAATAATAAAAGTTCTTATTCTGTTTAAACTTGTATCCGTCGTCGTATGAACGTGCAACGTTTGTCGAACCGAGTACTATCACGAGCGAATTCTCATCAAGCATACTGCTTAGCTTTTCCCTGCGCGATTTGTGAAATAACTTTTCTGCTAATTCCATTAAATTATGTTTAGTTTATTAATTATCAAATTTGGTTTTATCTGTGTCCGTATCAATCTCTATCGGAATCGGATAGCTGCGCGTAAAGCAAGCCGTGCAGTAATCAGTCTTCCCCGATGTCTTCGGTACTGCATCGAGCAGACTTTCCACTGATAGATATTTCAGCGAGTCAACTCCGAGAGACTTTCTTATTTCTTCTATGTTCCCGCCGAACTGGTTTGCAATCAGTTCATCTTTAGAAGGAAAATCCATTCCGTAATAACACGGCGATACAATAGGAGGAGATGTAATCCTCAGATGTATCTCTTTCGGCTTCGCCTGTTTAATCAGGTCAACAAGAAGTTTAAGAGTCGTTCCGCGTACTATCGAATCGTCAACTATAACAACCTTCCTGTTTGCAAGCACTCCCTTCACTACGTTGAACTTCGTCTTCACCTTCATCTGTCTGTGGTCCTGACCCGGCTCTATGAATGTCCTGCCTACGTAGTGGCTCCTGATTAAACCAATCTCGTG
>CAIUQV010000413.1 GCA_903901375.1 uncultured Ignavibacteriota bacterium | reverse complement strand
TATCCTATCCCGAAATTATAAAACATAATAATAATCATGGAATACTTCAAAAATTTTATTAATGGCGAATGGAAAGATTCGAAGAGCGGTAAATACACAGAAAACAGAAACCCTGCTAATAACGAAGATTTGATTGGCTATTTTCCTGCATCAACCACTGAAGACGTGGAAGAAGCAATTAAAGCGGCAAAAGAAGCACTTAAAAAATGGAGACTCGTACCCGCCCCTAAACGCGGAGATGTGCTTAAAGTTGTAGGTGATATTATGCTCGAAAGAAAAGATGAGATTTCGTTCGAAATGACAAGAGAAATGGGAAAGGTTTTTGCCGAGACGAAAGGCGACACACAGGAAGGGATTGACACTGCTTACTATGCGGCATCGGAAGGAAGAAGACTTTTCGGGCTGAACGCACCGAGCGAGCTTCCGAACAAAATGAACCTTAGTTTCAGAGTTCCTATTGGTGTAGCAGGCATTATCACTCCGTGGAATTTCCCGATGGCAATTCCTACGTGGAAGATTTTCCCTGCATTAGTTTGCGGAAACACAGTTGTTTTTAAACCAGCAGAACTTACACCAAAGACTGCTAATACGTTCGTGAAGATTGTTGACGAAGCAATGCACATAGTACTCGGGAAAGATTACATACCGGGAGTAATCAATATAATACACGGAAGCGGAAGAGTTGTCGGAGAGACGATAATTAACAGCAAAGACATTGACCTTATTTCCTTCACGGGTTCAACGGCAGTCGGCAAGAGAATAAATGAAGTGGGCGGAAAAGATTTAAAGAGAATTTCGCTTGAACTCGGCGGGAAGAATGCGCAGATTGTTATGGACGATGCAAACCTTGACCTGGCACTCGATGCAGTACTCTGGGGAGCATTCGGTACGACGGGACAGAGATGCACTGCAACTTCAAGATTAATACTGCACAAAGATATTCACGATAAGTTTCTGGAAATGCTCGTTAAGAGAGTTAACAAACTGAAACTCGGATACGGCAACGACAAAGGTGTTGACGTTGGTCCATGCGTTTGTGAATCACAAAGGGAAACCGTTAACGACTACGTACAGATAGCTTTGAAAGAAGATAAGGCAACTCTTATTGCCGGAGGAGATTATGCAAAAGAAGGTGAGCTTGCAAAGGGCTGGTTCTACAAACCTACAATATTCAAGGATGTAACTCCGGATATGAGGATTGCAAAAGAAGAAGTATTCGGACCTGTGCTTGCAGTACTGAAATGTTCGTCACTCGAAGAAGCGATAGAAATTCTGAACGGAACAGAATACGGGCTTTCTTCGAGCATATTCACGAATAACGTGAACGATGCATTTACGGCAGTGAGGGATATTCAGGCAGGTATCACTTATATAAACGGTGCAACGATAGGTGCAGAGGCTCATATGCCGTTCGGAGGCGTTAAGGCAACGGGCAACGGACACAGAGAAGGCGGCTGGACGGTTTACGATTTCTACACTGAGTGGAAAGCTGTTTACATTGATTATTCAGGTAAACTGCAGAGAGCACAGATTGATAATTATTAATATTATTCAGTGCGGCAGGAGGAAACTTCTGCCGCATTTTTTATTAACTATTTCACTTAAAGCAAATGAGAAAATTTCTGATTCTTGTTCTGATATTATCAGTATCGGGTATTGCAATATCGCAGCCGATAGACACGCTTTATAAAAAAGGCAATGAAGCTTTAAAGAAAAATGATTATGAAACAGCGTTAAGCTATTTCAACATCATCATAAACAAAAACCCTAAAGAAGCCGAGGCATACAACTCAATAGGATTTATTTATCTTATGATGAAGAACTATCAGAACGGAATTGAGAATTTCAACAAAGCTATCGAAATAAATCCGAATTACGAAAGAGCATACAGCAACAGGGGTGCAACATACCTACTGATGAACGACGTGGAAAATGCATACAAGGATTTAAACAAAGCTCTTACGCTTGATCCGAAAGATATGATTGCACTAAATTCACTCGGGACTTTGTACGGCTACTTAAGCAAGATAAACGAAGCACTCGAGATTTTCAACCGTGCAGAAGAGATTGACCCGATGAAGGTGGATACTTACTGGAACCGCGGAGCCCTGTACATGAATCTGGACAAGTACGAGGAAGCTCTTGTGGATGCAAACAAGGCTATTAATGCAAATCCATCGATTGCCAAGAGTTATTATTTCAGGGGTACGGTATACAAGTACCTTAAGAATTATGATAAGGCGATGGAGGATTACAAAAAGGCACTCGACCTGGATTCTTCAGACGGAGAAATTTACATCAGAAGAGGAATACTTTACCTTGCAATGGGAGAGTATAAAAAAGCCGTGGAAGATATGGAATACGGTTTGAAACTAAAACCGGAACTGAAAGAAGATAAAACTGTTTCGGACTTTTTAAAAGAAGCAAAAGACAAACTAAAATAACATTACACATATGAAAAGACTGATAATAATATTACTGTCTTTGGGGGTTGTAATGGGGTGCGGTAAAAAGAAAGAAGATGTAACAGTAACAAAGACCGATGTTGCAGTAAAACAGAAAACAGGGGAAACTACTGACAGCACGGAGAAAAGAATAGAAACAACAAAGGAGGATGAGGGGAAATCCACTTTTGAGGAGAACAGGGGAAGCGGAAACCGGAATACTCAGGAATACGTTAACCTTAAATCATCTGAAACATCATCAAAGATAGGTTCATACGCTCTGGTGACGGGTTATGTGGCAGATGTAGTAATAAGGGAAAAAGTTGCGTACCTGAATTTCGACGGAAAATATCCGAAGAATACTTTTACGGCAGTAATCTTTCCCGATAAATTTGAAATGTTCGGAGACCTGACAGCGTTTAAGAATAGAACAGTTGAGGTTAAAGGAAAAATCGGACAGTACGGCGGTAAACCCCAGATAATACTGAACAACAAGAATCAAATAAAGATATTGAAATAATGACAGTTAAAAGCGGATATGTGTCTATAGTAGGACGACCGAATGCAGGAAAATCAACACTGATGAATGCATTTCTGGACTTCAAGCTATCTGCGGTAAGCAGAAAAGTACAGACTACAAGAAACAAGATTCAGGGAATACTTACGGGAAAAGACCATCAGATAATTTTCGTAGATACACCTGGTGTGCTTGAACCGAAGTACGAAATGCAGCAGTATATGAAGAAGGAAATAAAGACTTCGTTTAAAGATACTGACCTTATACTATATCTGATTGACGGTTCGAACATAGTGATGAAAGATTTGCAGAAGATTGAGAAAGATTACAAAAAGGATTTTGCGAAGCATAAAAGAATAATAGCTTTAAACAAATGCGATAAACTTTCGGAAGAACAAATTTTCGATAAGATTGCAACCCTCAGACAGGAACTCGGTATAGAGAATATTATAACCGTTTCTGCCGCTACTAAACTGAACCTAGATATACTAAAAAAAGTAATCATAGAAAACCTTCCCGAGGGAGACTTCTACTATGACGATGAAACGCTCACAGATAAGCCCGAAAAGTTCTTTGTCTCGGAAATCATAAGAGAAAAGATACTTGAACTGTACGAAGAGGAAATTCCTTACAGTGTGCACGTTGACGTGAGAGAATTCAAGGTGAGAGACGAAGGACAGAAAGATTACATCAATGCTGATATTATACTTGAACGCGAAACCCAGAAAATGATAATACTCGGCAAACGCGGAGAGATGATAAAGAAACTCGGCGAACTTGCAAGAACCGACATAGAAGCTTTCGTCGGTAAAGAAGTTTACCTGAAACTATTCGTAAAGGTGCGTAAAGACTGGCGCAAAGACCATAGATTCCTTAAGAATATATTTTAGCGGATTAGTCTTTCCAAAAGGCATTTGACATCAACTCCTGCTCACCTTTGGGGATACCATATTTATTTGCATAAACTCTCCAGCTACTTACAACTTTTTTGATAGTATTAATAATTTCATTTGCTTTCTTTTTATTAACTCTGTAGTTTTCTGCTACTTCTAAAGCCAACTGTAAATCAAGAGAGTTATCGTTTTCTGAAATGTTTAAACATAATCCTTTACCCTGCGATTCTGGATTAATGTCATAAGCAGGTGATAGAATCCATCCACTCTTTGAAAGAATGAATCCGTGATTCCGTAAATGGTCATCTGTGTTTTTAACACAAATATTAAAAACTATACGGCGCCATATTTCTTCAAGGTCTTTATCAGTGTTAGAGCCATTTCTGATTAAAAACTCAGCAAGCTCAAAGTAACCGGCTCCATCCTGATGGTCAGTATACCCCAACATTGTCATCGCAGAGGCAAAATGTCTTCGTTTACCTTTATTTGTTCTGTCAAATCTTTTTGTTAAAAATGTATGATGACGTGAAGTAAGCTTCATAACCGCTGATTCAGGAACATCTATGTTGCATTTCTTACACATTTCATTCATTATTATTTCCCATGCACCTTTGTTTACTTCATCATTTCTGCTGGGAAACTTAGCAATCCAAAGATGATTGTCTGAGTCAACCACACTTGCCTTAGGTCTTGCTCCACCAAGTGAAGATCCGGGATCAATCAGCATATTTAACCATTTTTCATATTTGCTGTTTTTGACAATATTATCTTTTTCAATTTGCAGGCTTGCATACTCTAATTCTTTCAAAGTAGTCCAGGGTGGAGTTGCCATAGATTTATTGTCATTTAAAAAAGGGCCGTCAACTTTTTCTTTAAACCTCAAAGCACCCATTCTATTTCCGTCAAACAATCCAAGCAGATAATCCGATTCGGTTAAGTTTCTTGCTGTTCTTTTTTCTGACTTAGCGTGTAACATCTCCCTCCGGCGCATAAGCATCTTACCCCACCTGTCAGGTGAAGAATCCAGAAATAATCCAAAATTTGTCTTATCATTTCTGGTGTATTGTGTTCCTTTGTAAAACTGTAAATCGGGGTCAAGAAATTGGACATTACCTGATTTCAACCAATTATCATCATACTCAAAAGAAAATATTTCCTTGCCTCTTGTTTGAGCTGTTTTTAAAAGTCCCATAACAACCGGTTTCTCAAGCTCTTCCCAATGAGCAAAGACATATATGGTTTTATATTTATCTAAATTACTCATTTAATGTTTATTATTTCTGGGGGCTCTTTTCCTGGTGAGAATTTCTGCGTCCTGGAGTTTCCTTCCCAGTATATCATCAACAGCAATTTTTAATAAATCTTTTTCCAGGTTCAGGACAAATAGTACCTGTGCATACGATCCTATGGAGACACTATTAGAACCTTTCTCTATTTGCCACAATGTAAACCTGCTGATTCCTGCTCTTTCCGCAACCTGAATTGAAGCCAGTTTTCTTCTCAATCTTGCAAGTTTAATATTCTCTCCCAACTCTGAGAGTATTTTTCTTATTGAAGGTGATATTGCGTTATTATTCATAATGTTTGATATTGTATACAAATATAACTATAATGTATTATATATCAAACATTATAAGTAATATAATTTAAAACGGGTTTACTCTGTACGTTCTTAATTCAGATGTTAAAATTGCCTTATAGCTTAAATCATTTGCAAATACTCTCGGCTTAACAAAATCATCCAATGAAGTATAGGTAAGGTATTTGCTCACCTGCCAGGAATATTCGTTCCCGTCTATGATTCCGCCTGAAGCTGATTTCGGATTTGTAAGGTTACGCTCTCTTGTAACCACATAAAAATCGCCAACAGGAGTAAAGCTGTGAAAATGTACTACGTAAACTCCGGTACCCGAACCCCAGTCCCATGAAAAAACTGTATTGTTTGAGACACCCCAGTATTTATCCTGCGGAGCATCAAGTTTTGGAGCAGTCTCGGTAGGTATATTGAGCGTTGCACCCGGATAAGAATATGTATAGTTAACAAAACTACCGTTGTTCTTTAAAGCACCGCGGCCTTCAACTTTCAGTCTGTAACCGTAAGGCAAAGTCTGGGGAACGATAATTTTAGATGATACTATATCACCCTCGGTAACGTTAAAAGTAATTTCAGAATTTCTATGCTGCGACAGAAAATCTCCGTACACTGAAAATCCTTTTGAGTCGTATGCAAATGCAGGAGGATATACTATAACATTTGAGGTTCCGGGATTTCGTCCGTAAGTCATAGAATCGAGCACTACAGTCTGCGGATAACCTTCTTTGATAATAGTTATAGGATATTCCAGATATTTCTCGTAAGAAGAGGAAGTCTTTTCAAGATAGATTATTCTTCCGTTAAGCCTTGTGAGATATGAAGGAAAATTAATATTAAGAACCTTGGTTCTTTCTCCAGAGGAGACTATAACATCTTCGCAGCTGTATAGGTCTTCACTCAAAAACTTTATAATTGCACTTCTTCCTCCCGGCAATGCAGGAAATTCAATCTTTACAAATTCGCTGTTAATATTCCTGGAAGCGTTCAGACCGAAGAAAAACAGTTCGGGTGTTGCAGTGGATAAATTCCTGTAGATTACTCCCGTAGAAACGGACAAGTCATACAGAAGTAAATCATAATTGTTGTTATCAGTACTGACTGAGAACGTGCCGTCTTTGTTCGTTTTAGCGGACATACCTCCCGTAATCAAAACCGTTATATTCGGAACGGGAAAATATCTTTCATCCAGAACTCTTCCGACAACCTCGAAGGAATAAGCTCTAACACTTACAAGAATCAATACAACTAAAAAGATTTTTTTCATATTCTTATTATTTAATCTTCTGATAATCTTTTAATTTCATCCCGCAGTTCTGCGGCTCTTTCAAACTCAAGGTCTTTTGCAGAATTAATCATTTCTTTACGCAACTGTTCGATAAGTTCTTTTCTCTGTTCATTATTTATTTTCTTAAACAAAGGATCTGTAATGACTGACAGCGAAGTCTTCTCTTTGGTTTTTCCTTTTCTTCCCGGTTCATATTTTGCCTTTGAATCAGCAACTATTGTAGAGGACATAATTTCTTCATAGGTCTTATAAATAGTCTTCGGTTCAATATTATGCTCCTTGTTGTAATCCGACTGAATCTTTCTTCTTCTTGCGGTTTCGTCTATAACTTTTCTCATTGAATCAGTTACTTTATCAGCATACATAATAACAAGTCCGTTAACATTTCTTGCGGTACGTCCTGCGGTCTGAAGAAGTGATTTTTCCGAACGGAGAAAACCTTCTTTATCGGCATCGAGAATAGCAACCAGCGATACTTCGGGCAGGTCAAGACCTTCACGCAACAGGTTAACTCCTATCAGCACATCAAAATTGCCAAGTCTTAATCCCCTTAATATTTCTACCCTGTCGAGAGAATCAACTTCGGAATGCATATACTTTACTTTTATTCCGATACCAAGAAGATAGTCTGTTAAATCCTCGCTCATTCTTTTTGTTAAAGTAGTAACAAGAACACGTTCGCCTTTTTTACTCCTTATCCTGATTTCGTTTATCAAATCATCAATCTGATTCTTAACAGGTCTGACCTGAATTTCCGGGTCGAGCAGACCAGTCGGACGAATAACCTGTTCAACTATTGACCCGCCGCTTTTTGTAAGTTCATAATCAGACGGAGTAGCACTCACAAAAATCACCTGATGAGTTGCGGCTTCCCATTCTTCAAAAGTCATCGGACGGTTATCAAGTGCTGAAGGAAGTCTGAATCCGTGTTCCACGAGAGTCTTCTTACGCATTCTGTCGCCGTTATACATTCCTCTGATTTGCGGCACTGAGACGTGAGATTCGTCAACAACCAGAAGAAAATCTTTCGGAAAATAATCGAACAGGCACGAAGGACGAGTGCCAGGAGCTCGTCTGTCAAGATGCCGTGAGTAGTTTTCTATTCCGGTGCAGTATCCGACTTCTTTTATCATCTCAATGTCGAAGTTTGTTCTTTGTTCAATCCGCTGTGCCTCAATCAGTTTATCCTGTTTCTGAAAATACTGTACCTGTTCCCACATTTCTTTTCTGATATCGCCTATTGCATCTTCAATCTTTTCGGGTGTTGTAACAAAATATTTAGCAGGGTATATGGAAACGCTGTCGTCAACACCGATAGTCCTTCCTGTTAATCTCTCAATGTAACTTATTCTTTCGATATCGCCGTCGAACATTTCAATGCGTATTCCCTTTTCGTCTTCATAAGCAGGCACAACTTCTACCATATCTCCCCTAACCCTGAAATTTCCCCTGCTCAAGTCAGAATCATTTCTTACGTAATGTATATCAACAAGTTTTCTAAGCAGGTCTTT
>CAIUQV010000412.1 GCA_903901375.1 uncultured Ignavibacteriota bacterium | reverse complement strand
GAATAGTTCTTGCCTGTCTGCTCTTTTTTCAGTTTGTTTTCAGCAACTTTCTTCGGCTTAAAATCACTCACTGCCGCAGACATTATCACAAGTTTCTTTCCCTGTAAATTCTTCTTCACTGCATCAAACATTTCTTCTCCTGTTTCAACATCAATCCTGTTTATTCCTGCTGCCGATTTTAATGACGTCGGACCTGTTATCAGCGTTACATCTGCACCTCTCAGATAAGCAGCACGGGCAAGTTCAAAACCCATTTTCCCCGAAGAGTAATTCGAAATGTACCTCACTGCATCCACAGGCTGCCTCGTTGGACCGGCGGTAATCAGTATCTTTTCTCCCGCTAAATCTTTCTCGTAAAACTGCTCTTCCACAAAAGAGTATATTTCTTTCGGCTCGGGCATCTTACCCATTCCGTAAAGTCCGCTCGCAAGTTCGCCAACAACCGGATCTAATACAACATAACCGTCTTTTTTAAGAGCTGAAATGTTTCTCTGCGTCGCTATGTTTTTGTACATATCCTCGTCCATCGTAGGAACAAGAACCACAGGACATCTTGCTGCAAGTACGGATGAAAGAAGGAAGTTGTCGGATATGCCGGCATTTATCTTTGCCATCGTGTTTGCTGTAGCAGGAGCAAGTACAAACATATCAGCCCACATTCCGTTGCTGATGTGCCAGGTACCTGCGTTAACAGTTTCCGCTCTGGATAAATCTCCCTCCGGAAACATGTTTATTATCACAGGATTCTGTGATAATACTGAAAGTGTTAAAGGCGAAACAAACTGCACGGCAGAAGGCGTCATAATTACACGGACTTCTGCACCTGCCTTTATGAATAGTCTCACAAGGTTGCAGACCTTATAAGCCGCTATACCGCCGCTTACTCCGACTATTATTTTCTTTCCCTTTAACAATTCAAAAATTATTTGGAATCTCTGTACCTGAAGCTTAATTTATCATCCATCAGCTCTTCAACTGCCTGAATTGTAGGTTTCACTTTCTTTTCAAACTCTACTGATAAATTCAGCTTATCCTGGTTTGTTCCCGAATCTTCATCTGTTTCTTTCAGAAGTACCGGTTCCAGTCTCTGTGCTACTTCAATCCTTAATTCATCGTTAATCTGTCTTGCTCTTTTTGAAGCTACGACTGTTGCCTCGTAAATATTCTCAGCACATTTTTCGTAAGTTGTTAAGTCAACTGTTTTAATTGCCATTTTGTTTTAATCCTTTATATGTTTATTAATAATATTTTTTGATTCTTCTACCGCTACGCTTAATTCGTCGTTGTTAACGACGTAATCAAACTTATCTTTTAGTGTCATTTCAAAATCAATCCTCGCAATCCTCTTCTCAAGATCCGCCTGTGTTTCCGTTGCACGCAGCTTAAGCCTCTGTATAATCGCATTCTTGCTCGGCGGATTCACAAATATCAACACTGCCTTTTCCTTATAAATTCTCTTTATCGATAGTGCACCTTTAACATCCATATCAAACACCATGCACTTCCCGGCCGCCAGACATTTATCCACTTCGCTCTTCAGCGTGCCGTAATAATTATTGTCGTAAATCAGTTCGTACTCTACAAAAGCATCGTTCTTTATCCTGTTCTCAAAATCTTCCTTCGTTATGAAGAAATAATCTTTCCCGTCAGTTTCTATTTCACGTTTCTTCCTTGTAGTTGCCGATACAGAAAACATAAACTCAGGGTATGCTTTAAGGATTTCCTTTACCACAGACGTTTTACCGCTTCCCGATGGCGCTGAAAATACAAATAGCATACTATTCTATGTTTTGGATTTGTTCGCGGATTTTCTCAAGCTCTTCTTTTAAGAGCGAGACTTTTTGTGATATCACTGCGTCCGATGCTTTTGAAGCAATCGTATTTATTTCCCTGTTCATTTCCTGCAGAAGGAAATTCAGCCTTCTTCCCACATTCTCATCAGAATTCACGCTGGCTCTGAAAAACTCTATGTGGCTTTTCAGTCTCACGCATTCTTCCGTAATATCCATTCTTTCTGTTAATAATGCAAGTTCAAACTCAAGCCGTTTCTCGTCTATCACGTTCCTGTCGTTAAGGTATACATTCAGCTTCTCGTTAAACACTCTCTTTTCTTCCAGTATGCGTTCCCTGCTTAGTTCCGTTATCTTATTCGATTCTGAATCAAGCACCTCTATACGTTCAAGTATGTCCTTTTCAAGAAATGCACCTTCACGCCTCTTCATCTCAAAAAGGTCATCGAGTGCAAGTTTTATAAGTTTTGATACAAGTGTGAACTCTTCTTCGTCAACCGCATCTTCATTGTCTTTCAGGAAATAATCCGAAAATGAAAGTACGTGTTCAAGCTTTATCTTTTCCTTGGGATTTACTTTCTTCTTAATCTTCTTTAATATATCAAGCTGTGTCTTCAGACTTGCTTCATCAAGCACTATTGACGCGTTGTTGGAAATGTCCGAAGTATCAAGGTTTATAAGTATACTTATCTTTCCACGGGAAATCCTCTGTTTAATAATCTCGCGTATTTCGTATTCCTTCGTGTATATGTGTTTCGGACATTTAAGCAGAACCTCCGAAAACCTGCTGTTAACCGACCTCAGTTCAACTAAGTACTTTACCCCGTTCTTTAATTCCTCGGCTTTGCCGTAACCCGTCATGCTTATAAGCATATTCTTGTGTATTATTTTACGTAGTTTTTTGTTAATTCTTTTTTCAGGTACTCAAACGCCTCATCTACATTACTGATGAACCTGAACAGATTCAAATCTTCCGGCGATATCATTCTTGTTTCTGCCATAGCTTCAAAGTTTATTACTTTTCTCCAGAATTCTTCGCCGTAAATTACTATAGTCATCTTCTTGTTCAGCTTAAGCGTCTGCACAAGCGTGAGCACTTCCATAAGTTCATCAAGCGTTCCGTATCCGCCCGGCATTATCACAAGCGCCTTTGCCATATATGCAAACCAGAATTTCCTCATAAAGAAGTAGTGAAACTCAAAGTTCAAATCTTCATCTATGTAAGGATTCGGATACTGTTCAAACGGAAGCGAAATATTAAAACCAATCGACAGCCCTTTAGCCCTTTGTGCACCGCGGTTAGCAGCTTCCATCATTCCCGGACCGCCGCCCGAAGTCACTACAAACTTGTTACCTTTTCTTAAACTCTTCGACCATTTTGTAAGCCTGTATGCAAGTTCTTCCGCATCCTGATAGTATTTTGACATTTCCACATCCATCTCTGCATTCTTAATATCCTGAAGTATCTTTGCACCGGGTTTCTTTATTCCCGCATTCTTTTTAATAAGTTCTCTTAAATTCTTCTTTGCTACATCTGTCGGCAGTGTTCTTGCAGAGCCGAAAAATACCACAGTATCTTTTATGTCTAATCTTTGCAGTCTGTCAAGCGGTTCGAAATATTCCGTAAGCAGCCTTACGGGTCTCGCTATTGGTGAATTTAAAAACTCTTTATTTCTGTAAGCCTTTGGTGCTTTCTCTAAGTGCTTTGGCATTATAAACTTATCCCTCCGTCAACCACAAACATATTTCCGGTTGTCCATTTATTTTTAATTGTTAAATATTCTATCATTGAATTTATGTCTTCGCTTTTCCCGAATCTCTTCATCGGATATTTCTCTGAGTCTTCATTAGCTGCAGTTTTGTTCTCGTCGCCTTCTATCCATATCGTACCGGGTGCTATTGCATTAACGAGTATATCAGGTGCAAGTCTTTTGGCAAGCAGCTTCGTCAGTTTCACTATTCCAGCCTTTGCGAGAGAATATGGCATCACAGTCTGCCAGTTTTCCACTGCACCAAGAGAAGCAATGTTTATGATACTGCAGGGCTTCTCCGTATTCTTCAGCATCAGCCTTGCAGCTTCCTGCGAACAGAAAAACGCATTCTTTAAGTTCATCGTTATAAACTCATCAAACATATTTTCCGTCACATCAAAGAAATCAACCCTTTCAAATATTGCCGCATTGTTCACCAGAACATCAAGCCTGCCGAACTTCTTCTCAGTCTCTGCAAACATCTTCTTTATCTCGCTCACTTTTCTCAAATCAGCCTTCACGCATAATACATCCGCACCTTTGGCTTTCACTTCTTCGGATGTTTTTAACGCATCTTCATCGCTTGAATTAAAGTAATTAAGTATGACGTTAAAATTCAATTCGGCAAGCCGGAGTGCTATGTCTTTTCCCAGTCTTTTCACCGAACCCGTAACCAGTGCAGCTCTTTTCATTTGCATATAATGGTGCCCTTGGGATGACTCGAACATCCGACACGCAGTTTAGGAAACTGCTGCTCTATCCACCTGAGCTACAAGGGCTTAACATATAATTTAACTAATTTTAAGGGCTTTTTCGAGTGAAAAATGACTGCTTTTTGATAATTTTTGCATTTTGTAGTATTTCAAACTTTGAATTATATTTGGAGGAGAATTCTGACAATGGTTATCAGAGTGTTATTAGAGAGTTATTAGAGTCTTATTAATTTTGTATAAATTGGTTATGGATTCTGTATAAATTGGTTATGGATTCTGTATAAATTGGTTATGGATTCTGTATAAATTGGTTATGGATTCTGTATAAATCGGTTATGGATTCTGTATAAATTGGTTATGGTTT
>CAIUQV010000411.1 GCA_903901375.1 uncultured Ignavibacteriota bacterium | reverse complement strand
ACATAATCCCGATTTTATTCTTGCCGATGAACCGACCGGTAACCTGGATTTTGATACGAGTAAACAAATTATAGATTTGATTGACAGAATAGTAAAGCAGCAGGGAAAAACTATGATTATGGCAACTCACAGCAGGGAAGTTATCGGACTCGCAGACCGTGTGCTGACTCTTAAGGATGGTAAATTTATTGAAATGAACTAGGGAATGAAAATTATTCAAAGGTCAAGCCTTAGGTATATCTTAAAACATAAACTTCAGTTTGGTTTATCCATACTCGGTATTGCTATTGGCGTTGCAATCATCGCAGCTATCGACATCGCAAACATAAGCACTTCTAAAGCATTTAATCTTTCTCTTAATTCCGTAACCGGAAAAGCAACTCACAGAATTGTATCTGTATCGGGTCCCATTCCTGATTCGGTTTATACTTTCCTTCGCATTAATATAGGGCTGAAAGATATTGCGCCCGTCGTCGAGGACAATATTACAATAGGCGATTCATCAAGGAAGTCATTTGTTCTTCTCGGCATAGATGTCTTTGCGGAAAAACCTTTCAGGGATTATACTGCCTTTTCTGGTTCATCAGGAAACAACGGTTTTAAAGACTTTCTTACAGCACCAAACACTATTTTACTTTCATCAGAAAACGCAAAGCTCTTAAATAAATCTATAGGAGATACTGTCAGTGCTTCAATAAGAGGCATTAAGAAAAAAGCAGTTATATCTGGTATCATAAATAATTACAGTAACCCCTCACAGCTTGAAAATCTGATAATATCAGATATCGCAACTGCTCAGGAATTAACTGGCAAAATAGGAACCATAGATGTTATTGATATTATAATAAGTGAAAACTTGAAAGAGGATTACGTAAAAAGCATACTTCCCGCAGGGCTCGAAATGCAACGCTCTTCGTCAAGGTCAGATATAGCAGAACAGATGCTGAGTGCCTTTAATGTTAATCTGAATGCCCTGAGTATGCTTGCACTAATCGTGGGAGTGTTTCTGATATACAATACTATGACTTTTTCCGTCGTTCAGAGAAAAAAGATTCTTGGTGTATACCGCTCGCTCGGTGTAACAGAGAAAGAAATATACAGACTTATAATAAGTGAAGTTTTGCTGATAGGACTTATCGGTACAGTACTTGGATTCCTCCTCGCAATATTTATATCTAAAAATTTACTCGTTCTGATTAGCAGAACTATTAACGATTTATATTTTACCGTTTCAGTTACAGAGATTGAAGTTACATCATTTATTGTGTTTAAAACTCTGTTAGTTGGTACTGTGGCTTCTCTGATTTCAGCTTTGAAGCCCGCGCGTGAAGCATCGCAGTCTAAACCGGGAGTCTCTTTAGTCAGGTCAAACCAGGAAACAAAAATAATCAGGAATATATATAAACTCTCGTTTTATGGATTACTTTCAGGGTTGATAGGAGCTTCCATACTGATGCTTCCTTCAGGGAATGTATGGCTTAGTTACGTCGGCGTCCTTCCCGTTATTATTGGCTTTGCTCTTATGTCACCTCTTATGATTAAACTATCAGATAAGTTGTTAACGCCTTTGTCCGGAAAATTATTTTCGGTATCGGGAAGAATATCTTCACGAAGTATTATTCAAAACATCAGCAGAACAAACACCGCTGTTTTCTCTCTGAGCATTGCAGTTGCCGCGACAGTAGGAGTCGGAACTATGATTAGTAGTTTTCGGGAGACTGTTGTAACCTGGCTTGAGAACGGACTTAAAGCCGATATATATATTTCTGCACCTTCGCTTATTTCAAACAGTAACGATCCTATCATTCCTTATTATATCCGGGACAGCATTATTAATCTGAAAGAAGTCAGGAATATAAATTACTATAGCGAGTTTAAACTTTATCAGGACGGCAAACTTATAAATATTCTTGCTTCAGGGTTTACAGACCCGGGTTCAAAAGACTTCCGGCTTCAGGGTAGCGATGATGAAAACGTAATAAGTAAGTTTCGGAATGGTGAAGTCCTCGTTACCGAACCTTATGCTTATAAGAATAACATTAAGGCAGGTGACGTGATTCAACTGAAAACAGATGACGGGTATAAAGATTTTAGAGTAGCAGGTATTTACTATGATTATTCCTCCGACAAAGGATTCGTAAGCATTGAGTATTCTGTCTTTAAGAAATACTGGAAGAGCAATGGTCTCTCGGGAATTGCTGTTTACCTTAAGAACGATAAAGATGCCGAAACTGTAAGGAATAAAATATCATCTTTTGCCGGTAAAGATGTTGAATTAATTATACGCAGTAATAAATTCTTAAGGGAATCGTCTATACAGATATTCGACAGAACATTCATCGTTGCAAAAGTGCTTCAGTTATTATCAGTCGTAGTTGCATTTATTGGAATACTAAGTTCGCTTATGTCCTTACAGCTTGAACGTAACAAAGAAATGGGGGTTCTGCGTGCCGTTGGTTTTTTGCCTTCACAGTTGTTTAAAATATCTGTCTTGCAATCAATCTTTATGGGATTTATTTCAGGTGTGCTTTCATTGCCGCTCGGTGCATTGCTTGCATACATTCTTGTGTTTATAATTAACAAGCGTTCCTTCGGATGGACGATGCAATTATCTTTAGAGCCGGGTGTACTTGTTGAGGCTATGGTACTTGCAGTTGTAGCCGCCGTTCTTGCAGGGATTTACCCGGGATACATTATTTCTAAAATATCGCCCTCTGCGGCTCTTAGGGAGGAATAGACTTGAAGAGATTAATATTTTTAATGTTAATTACCGTTACATTTTATTCCTGCTCGGAAAAGAAAGCTCTTAATCAAAAAGAATCTTTTACTGTTTCCAATACATTAGGCTCTGCCGATACTACAGGTTTTGAGAAGGCAGTCAACGAAAGAAAATTTGTTTTTCCTGTTGATAACGGTGCTCATCCTTCTTTCAGAACCGAGTGGTGGTATTTTACCGGAAACCTTTCTACTAAAGAAGGAAAAAACTTTGGCTATCAGTTTACAATTTTCAGAAATGCAATATCACCATTAAAGCAGGATTCAACCTCAAAGTGGCGCTCCAGTCAGGTTTATATGGGACATTTTACTCTGACCGATATAGACAATGATAAGTTTTACTTCTTCGAAAGGTTCAGCCGCGACGGTAATAAACTCGCTGGTGTGGAAGCAAATCCTTTTAAGCTCTGGCTTGAGGACTGGAGTCTAACCGAAACACGAAAGGGTAATCATGAATTTCCTGATGTTACATTATCCGCAAAAGATAAAGATATCAGTGTTGAGTTTAACCTTGAGCTTTTGAAGTCTATTGTTTTGCAGGGCGAAAACGGATTGAGTAAAAAGAGTAATGACTTTGGAAATGCTTCATATTATTATTCAGCAACAAAGATTAAAACTTCAGGAAAAATAAATATAGAAGGGAAAGAGTATTCGGTTGATGGATTCTCCTGGCTCGACAGGGAGTGGAGCACAAGCGCATTATCACAAAACCAGAAAGGATGGGACTGGTTT
>CAIUQV010000410.1 GCA_903901375.1 uncultured Ignavibacteriota bacterium | reverse complement strand
CTGTCAGTTGTAATAAGAATTTCTGATATTGCTTTTTGTTCTTCTACAGATGGAATATTCACCTCTAATTTTAAAAAATCCCTTTTACTTAAAACCCTATTCCTTCCTGCTCCTCCAGGAGAAATTGTCTCAAGTAAGTACTTAAATCTTGGTTGAATTATTACATATCTAAAATAATCGACTATTCCGTTAGTGTTATTAAATGTATAAGTTGGAAATCTATGAGAAACTAAAGCACCGTTATCCTCTTTTTTAGCTATAGCGATAGCTCCTTCCCACGCAAATGTTATATTTACTATTAAATCATTTTCCTTAACTTCGTAAAGTGTTTCTATATCAATATCTTCCGGGTCGAAATCGTTTTTTAAAAATGTACCTTTCCCATGACTGCGAATTCCTAACGAAAGATATGAGTCATCGGGCTTATTAACTGGACGTAAAGTTGGTAATAACAAATCCCCGAAGTTTTTGTTCTTCCATTTATCAGTAAATCCCTTTAATCGTTTTCTCCCGGTTAAAAGTTGTTGCATTAAGGCTTTTTTATGTTTTTCTTTTAACTTAATTAGTTTATTAATTAATTCTATTTTCCTATCATATTTATGAAAGATATTTGAGATAAACCTTTGTTCCTCAATTGATGGCACTGGTAAAAGCAGCGTTCCATATTCAGTGGAGTTTATTCCGGGTTGTCCGCTACGCATGCAAATCTTTTTTACCCATTTCCAGTATAATAACGAGTCCGTAAAAGTTTTAACAAAATAAGGAATAATAATATCAGGGATTGGGTGAAATTTTATTAAAAATCCCGCATAAACTAATATACCGTCATTCTTATTGTATAGATAAGTCTTACCAACCGTTGCTCCTGTTCTTGCAAAGACAATATCACCTTCATTTAAAATATATTCCTTGTAATTATCTCTATCAACTGATTTTTTGTCTGATTCAATGAATTTACCATTTTCATCTATATCTGTTATTCTTAAGTATGTCGGCAACTCTTTTTGAAATTCAACAGCTGGAGCATTAATACCATATTTCCCATCACTTTCACAACAGTCTGAAAAATTTTTGACATCCCATTCCTCTGGAATCCATCCTAAAGATGTTTTCTTATATCCTATCCTATTTTCATTTATTTTTAGCATACCTGTTTAATGATTTTCTAAATAATCTTCAATTTTTTTATTTGAATAATTTACTGCGAAATTATAAAGTGCATATTTAATAACTTTACATACAGAATCAGAATTAAAATGATATCTCGCATAAGAAAAATCTTCATCGTCCATTTGTCCAGATTCTTCCTCTTCCAAAATTGATATCAGTCTTAAAACCTCTTTATCTGTCTTTTTTAATATATTGTATATAACTTGTTCAACAGTTTCATCATAAGCATTCCAGAAAACCGATTCCTCCCCCTGCTTCTGAACACAAATTTCATCCCAAACATTTTTAAGACCATGATCATCAGGAGACAATAAATTATCACCTTTCAAACTCTGCAACATGCGAATAACCTTTTTACACAGCTTCTTTACATGATATTCGTTTATTTCGGATAAAACAGAATATTCAG
>CAIUQV010000409.1 GCA_903901375.1 uncultured Ignavibacteriota bacterium | reverse complement strand
GTATACAGCGTTTATTATTTTAGATTTATTGTGGACATAAACTTTTACGAATTCCGACAGAACACTTTCCCTTATCAGCTTTGTTGTATCGACAGCTGATATTTTATAATAGTAATCTTTTTTATTGTTTACACTAACGTCGTTATAGGCAGCAGTGTTTACAGAATCATAAAGCACATAACCAGTTGAGTCGCTCAGTCCGCGGTATACTTTATAATACTGGGCACCTGAGACAATCTGGAAAGATAATGCGACTTTGTTTGAATCAAGACTGAGGCCGGTTAAACCTGCCGGTGTTTGAGGACCTGCATACGAGATGTTCTTTTCCAGGAAGATTAAAGAATCATTATTGTTTATACCGATTTCCTTCACTCCGTTATTATCAAAATCATATACAATTGAGTTATAGGAATTGATATCCTCTCTGAAGTACTGTGGTTCAAAAGATGATGATGATGAATTATATTTAAGCACGTACATCATCTTGCCTTCGTTAGCAATGAGTTCATCACGCCCGTCGTTATCAACATCTCCTGCTTTTATACTAACCTCTCCTTTATCTTCGCCGTTGAACATTTCGACAGAATTATACTCACTGAAGGAACCTAAACCATTACTCTTAATAAAAAGGACAGAAAACAATTTAACAGATATTGCCAAATCAGTACTGAAACCAACTGCAATTTCCTTTTTACCGTCACCGTCAAAATCACCAGCGGATAAGTTATCACCTTTAATAACAAGCGGGTATTCTTCGTGGAAGACAAGCGTAAAGCTATTTCCAGAAGAATATCTGTATATATTCACAGAAGTATTCTGAACATTGTTAGCATCAATAAAAGAGTTTGTGAATACTACTTCTTTTTTCCCGTCGTTATCGAAATCCAGAACTAATACATTTTGAGAATTAGCATAACTATTTGAATTAGAGGGTAAATAATTCAGGAGTGCAAAAGGAGTAACAGAATTCTGGAATTTCATAATACGCAAGCCCTGAGCTCCAAATCCGAGTATTTCTTCGATGCCGTCTTCGTCAACATCGGCATACTTTGCAGACCAGAATTCATCTCCCGCATCGTTGTTCCATATTTTATCAGAAGGAATCTGGTAAGCGGCAGGAGATTCATAAATACTGCCGTTTCTTTGCTGTGAGGTAAGCAGTTCCCATTTACTGTTACGTAAAATAATATCCCTTACAACATTATTGTTTATCCATCCGCCTGTAACTTTATTGAACCTGTTATTATTAAAGCTATATATTTCCGCAGTGAGACCAAGCTGTACATTATTGGATAAAACATTCTTACTACCATTATTGTATATATCAATCACTTTATCGTAAACCTGACTTTTCGGAAGGTTATAAGGTTTCTTAATGTAAGAATATTTATCAATTTGCTTCTTTGTCCTGAAATGGAAAGATGTGTCTGTTACTGATGTTCTCTTTCCGTTGAGTGAAACAGCTTCGAGATAAAACTCATATTCAGTTTCGGGTATTAAAGAAAAGTGTTTAAGTAAAGCAAAGTGATCAGTTGTAAAGTATCCAATGTTACCGTCATCTGCATAGATGCTGCTGTATGATTCATTTACATTCTTTCTTTTAAAGTACACCAGTCCTTTAGCCGGTTCTTTAGAATAGAATGTGATAAATTCAGAATACCCGTCTTTAAACAGTATTTCTCCTTTTGAATAATTGTTTATAACAGGGTTTGATTTATTCTTTCTGATGATTGTAGAATGTTCGACAGTCTTACCGTTGTTTGTATAAATAACAAGTTTAAGAGTATAAGCCGTATCCTGCAAATTTGCAGTGTTCCATTTATAAACTGTATCTTTTATAACCTGTGAGCCTGAAGAGAACAAATCGCTGAACGAAGAGGGATTTTCGCCGACTCCATATTTTATAGCATAAGAACGGAAGAATGCTGATGCGGCAGTAACGGCCACAGGTACAGTGTCGTTTACAAAACTGTAATTCAAGTACGGAGTATGTATTCTTGCAATGGAAGGATTATTATAATTCTGAAATGCGGTTTGAGCATTCAGCAATCCTGAAGAATAATAATTATTCCATTCACTCTGTCCAGAGAAGAACGATGC
>CAIUQV010000408.1 GCA_903901375.1 uncultured Ignavibacteriota bacterium | reverse complement strand
TTGTTCTGTTTTTGTTCTTGTTATTATACCTGTTCCTGTTATTATGATATCTGCGCCTGTTGTTTTTCTTCTGCCCTTTGTTTTCGTTGCTGTTATTATCTTTTCCGTTACTATCCTGCATATAAAATTTTTAGATTAAAGTAATATAACTATTTAAAAAATCATGTTACATTCAATAATTATACTCCTGCTGCATTAGAGAGAGTCTTTTGAAATAAAGTTCTTTTCAATTGATTTTCTTGTGGAAAAATTTCATATTTATACATAATAAATCAATTTAATATTATAGCGGCCGGATTTTTATACCCTAACTTTAAAGTAAATATTTTGATTATGAAGAACTATAAAAAGGTAATCTGGCTTTTTTTATTTTTCGTTTTTACTAAAATAATTTTAGCCACCCCTGTTCCAGAATTCTCCAACAAATGGACAAATTATACTGACTTTAAGAATGTAATTTCGGTTTCTTCGGATAAAAATACAGCTCTGGCGTATTGTGCAACAAGCGGAGGATTGTTTGTTGTGGATTTAAACCAGGGAACAGTTTTAAAAAAATATACTAATATTGATGGGTTATTAAGTAATAATCTAACCTCAATATATGTTGACTCTTTTGACAGAGTCTGGATCGGTGCTTCAGACGGCTCTATTGCCATACTTGATTATCAGAGCGGTGTTTTTAAGTATATTTATGATATCAAAAACTCAAGCGAAAACAATAAATCCATAAATGATTTTGTACAATTCGGACAAAACATGTTTGTCGCAACAGGATACGGAATACAAAAAATCTCTGTTATAAACTTCAGTTTTATAGATGCACCATATTTTAAATTCGGCAGTTTTCCCTCAAAGTCTGTTGTAACGTCATTATCTTTATTTAATTCAAAAATATATGCTTCAACTGTGGCAGGAGTTGCGTATGCGCCATTAAGCAGCTCTAACTTAAATAACCCGAGTTCCTGGGAAACGTATTCGTCAGACCCATTGAGCTCAAACGTTAAGTGTTCTGATGTTGTTAATGACAAAATTGTATTTGGCTCTGAAACCGGTCTTAGTTATTATAACGGAACGACTTGGTATAACAACCCAAACCCGATTACATCAAATAAATCAATAAAAGATATTAAGCGGGTAGGTGACTTTGTTTACTTTATAGCTAATAACATTATATATTATTCACCAATGGGTAATTTATCTGAGGTAGTTCAGTATTATGACCCGGGAACATATCTTTCGCTAGGCTCTGATAATTCAGGAAAACCGCTCATTGGAACATTTGAAAACGGTTTACTATATAAAAATGCGGGTGGGGTGATAACAAACATTTTTCCAAACTGTCCTTACAGAAACTCTTTTGATAACATTTCTATAGGTAACGATGGTATTTTATGGGCAGCGGGCGGACAAACAGACGCCGGGTTTTACAAGTTCGACGGAAAAACCTGGGAGGCTTATAACACTTCAACAAAACCTGAAATTGGAAACGGAAACTGGTTCAGAAAAATAATTGCGGGCGATAACGAAGTCTGGGCTCTTGGTTTCGGAAGCGGTGCAACTTTAATAAGAGGTAACTCAATAAAAAACTTCAATCCTCAAAATTCTATTTTGCCGGGAAGTGTAAATCCGGATTTTTGTGTTCCTTTTGGAGGCGCATTTGATAACAATGGCAATTTCTGGATATCCTTTTTCAGCACAAATAACTCAACAAACCTCTATATGCATACTTCGGATACCGTGTTTTATCCTTTCTCAAATCCAAGTATAGTTCTGAACACAAATTTCGGACAAACGGCGGTAGACAGCTACAATACCAAATGGATTGTTTCTCTTGCTGCCCCAGGGGGGTTATATTTTTTCAACGACAACAACAGCCCGGAAAATTTTTCTGATGATGTTTACGGTATATATTATAAGAATGAATTTGGAATAGAAAGTATTTCTGGGGTAATTGTAGACAAAAATAATGAAGTCTGGGTTTCTACAAATAACGGTGTGTTTATAATAAGAAATCCTCTGGGGGCGATTCAAAACCCAAACCAAAAACCTGCGCCCGAAAAACTTGGAATAATTTCGGGAAACCTTAAAGTACCTTTTACAGAAAACTGCAGGTGTATTTCTATAGATGTATTAAATCAAAAATGGATTGGCACTGAAAATAACGGGGTTTTTCATCTATCGTCAGATGGTTCAACTTTATTAGAAACATATAACCTTAACAACAGTCCAATCTTAAGTAATCAGATAAATTCAATTGCTGTTAGCAACAAAGACGGAATAGCTTATTTCGGAACGCTTAACGGGCTTTCGTCGGTACAAACAGATGCAATATCTCCTCTTACAGAATTTGATAAGATTATCTGTTCACCAAACCCATATCTTGTGCCTCCACGGGTAAATTTAAAAATAGACGGGTTGGTTGAAAACTCATCTGTTAAAATATTATCGCTGAGTGGCGACCTTATTACCGAGTTTGTTTCTCCGGGTGGCAGAATAGCGTCCTGGGACGGGAAAGATTCAAAAGGAAATTATGTTGCTTCGGGAATTTATATTGTTGTAGGATTTAATAAAGACGGTAAAAAAGTAGGAAAAGGTAAGATTGCAATTATTAAACAATAATTATGCTTGTAATACCGGTAATTGACATTCACAACGGTAAATGTATGAGGCTGATTCATGGTCATGATGAATCAACTAATTTCTATTCAGATAATCCGGTAACAGTTGCAAAACTTTTCCGAAAAGAAAACTTCAAATGCTTGCACATTACTGATCTTGACGGAGCGGTTGAAGGGGAAATGAAGAATTTTCCGATTATAAAGGAAATTTGTAAAACACTTGATGTCCCCGTTCAACTTGGAGGCGGAATCCGTGATTTTAGCACTGCACAAAAAATGATTGAAGAGCTGGGGGTATATAGAATTGTGATTGGCACTGCCGCTATTACAAACCCTGACTTAATTAAGCGATTGCTAGATGTATATTCACCATCTAAACTGGTGGTCGGCATTGATGAAAAGCTGAACAACGTTGTTACAAACGGCTGGATAAACTATGCCAATATTACCCCATTGGAATTTGCACAAGAAATGGACAGGCTAGGGGTTAAGAGAATTATTTATCAGGATGTGACAAGGGTTGGAAACGGTACAGGACCTTTTATTGAAAGACTTCTCGAAATTGCAAATAACACAAAATACATTAAAATAACATCTGCCGGGGGCATAGGAAATTACTCGCATCTTAAGATGTTGACAAATCTTAAAAATCCAAAAATTGACTCTGTTATGATGTCAAAATCTCTTTATGAAAACAAATTTCCCTGTCAGTCAATATGGCGAAATACTGAAAGGGCAGATACCTCGCTTGAGCTTCCAAAAGTTAAATAATCACGATTAATGAGATACTGTTGGTTCATATTATTTATTTTTCTATTCCTTAATTCAGATATACAATCTCAGCCTCAAAACGCTAAGTTTAAAATTGCGCGTTTGAAGTATTCGGGTGGCGGAGACTGGTACAACGACCCTTCCGCAGAGGTGAATATGATGAACTACCTGAAGAAGAATACAAATATAGATGTTGCCGAACCTAAATTTTATAGCGTAAACATTTCCTCTGATGAAATATTTGATTACCCGTTTATATTATTAACAGGGCATGGAAATATTGAATTTTCGGATAACGAAGCAAAGCGCCTTAGAAGGTATTTTGAAAACGGCGGGTTTGTTTATGCAGACGACGATTATGGAATGGATGAATCATTCAGGCGGGAAATCAAAAAGGTTTTTCCCGGCGAAGAATTAAAAGAGCTACCATTTAATCATAAAATTTACAATATACAATATTCTTTTCCAAATGGTCTTCCCAAAATTCACGAACATGATTCAAAACCGCCACAAGGATTTGGAATATGGCACCAGGGAAGGTTGTGTTTGTATTATACATATGAAACAAACATTTCTGACGGCTGGGCTGATCCCCGGGAACATGACGACCCCCAAGAAAAAAGAGAAGACTCTTTTCGGATGGGAACAAATATTATTGTTTATGCTTTAACTAACTGAGTTAGTTCCTGCTTTTCCCAAAATAAAACAGTTCTCTTCTGTCTTCAAAAATATCGTTGCTTTCATTTATTCTCTTGTTGCGTGATAACAAGGGATTAATTTCCACAAAAACTATTTCTTCTTTATCTTTTGAGGCACGGGAAAGATATTCCCCTCTCGGGCTTAATATAACGCTCTCGCCTGTAAACTCAAGACTTTTTTCTCCGTTTTTATCTTTTCCAATTCGGTTTGCCGTAATTGTGTAGACGTTGTTTTCAAGAGCCCTTGTAAACATTGCGTTTTGACAATATGGCATTACAAGGTTTGAAGGGTGACATATTATGTCAGCGCCCCTTAACGACAGTGTTCTTGCAGACTCCGGAAAATACCAGTCAAAACAAACCATCATACCAATTTTTATCAGACCTAACTTTTTAATGTTAATATCATAAACCCAAAACCCTGTATTACCGGGTTTAAAAAATTTCTTTTCGTCATAAAAAAGGTGTGTCTTCCTGTAAATTCTGAACTCCCCATCCGGAAATACAAGTATTGCAGAATTGTAAAACACCCTTCCCTCTTCTTCAATCGCAGTTTCACAAAACCCCGAAACAATGTAGGCCTTTTTGTTTTTACTTACCTTTTTTAACATATTACAAAATTTTCCGTCGTCGGGATTTTCTGAAACTTTTAATAATTCTTTTTTATCTTCAAAAAGATAACCGGAATTAGCAAGTTCGGGAAGTACAATTAAATCATATTTACCATTTGAAATAATACTTTCAACCTTTTCAATATTCTCCTTTGGTTTTTTGAGTGAGGGCTTAAACTGTAAATATCCTATTTTCATATTTGTTAAGTAAATTATTACAGCAAATTACTCGCAAGTTCAGCAAGCTCTGACCTTTCGCCTTTTTCAAGATTCACATGTGCATAAAGTTTCTGCCCTTTAAAGTGCTCAATCAAATATGAAAGTCCGTTTGAAATTGAATCTAAATAAGGGTGGTCGATTTGATAAATATCTCCTGTGAAAACGATTTTTGTTCCTTCGCCAACACGTGTTATTATTGTTTTTATCTCATGGGGCGTTAAGTTTTGTGCCTCATCAACAATAAAAAAGATTCTCTGCAAACTCCTGCCGCGAATATAGCTTAACGGCTCTACTAAAAGTTTTTCTTCTTTTATCATGGTTGAAATTGCCTGGTGATGCTTATCCGTGTCAGGATACTGGTCCTGAATCACCTTCAGGTTGTCCCATAATGGCTGCATATAAGGAGCAAGCTTGCTTTCCACATCTCCGGGAAGAAACCCAAGATCTTTATTGCTTAAAGGTATAACGGGCCTGGCGATATAAATCTGGCGGTAATCTTTTTTTACGCTTAGGGCAGAGGCAAGGGCGAGTAATGTTTTTCCTGTTCCTGCTTTTCCTGTAATAGAAACCAACGGAATATTCTTATTAATAAGGGCATTCATCGCAAAGGTCTGCTCGGCGTTTCTGGGCATTATCCCATATGCCGGGTTCTTGTCGATCCTTTCAACAAATTCTTTTGTTGGCGTTAAATGTCCAAGTACAGATCTGTTTTTGTTTCGGATTACATAAAATTTATTTGCATAAACTTCTTGTTTATCTTTCTTCAGCACCTCTGCAGATGGAATCTGGAAAGGGAGTTGATAAATTTTATTTAATAACTCGTCATCAAAATCTTCTATTACGCCTTTTCCGCTGTACAGCTCTTCTATATTACCTATATGGTCAGTTGTATAGTCTTCAGAAAGCACCCCTATTGCTTTGGCTTTCATTCTAAGGTTTACGTCTTTTGTTACAAGAATAACAGATGTTGCCTCTTTTGATTTGTCTCTTAACTCAAGAGCAGTGCTCAGGATTCTGTGGTCGGGGGTGTCTTCCCTGAAAATTTCTTTAATCTGTTCGTTAAGTCCTTTTGTGATGGCAATTCTAACTTTCCCTTTTCCCTTTCCAAGCGAAACACCTCCATTAAAAAGAGCCTTCCCTGTAAGCTCATCTAATGTTCGTGCAAATTCCCTTGCGTTCAGGTTTATTACCTGACTACCCCTCTTAAAGTGATCTATCTCTTCTATAACTGCAAGCGGAATAACAATATCGTTTTCTTTAAATTGATTTATACAAGTACCATCGTGCAAAATTACGTTGGTGTCAAGTACAAATGTTTTTGGTGCTTTCTTTTGTGCCATATTATTAAAGTAAATTTTCTTTAAGTTAGTTGTTTTCGTAAAAATATTTAACTAAAATTCCGGTTACCTTTTTTCCAACATCAAGTTCAAATTCTTTTTCGTCTTTTTCAAGTGCCTCTTTTACCCCCTGAAAAGAACCAAATTTACTTAGTAATCTTTTGGTTGTAACTTTTCCGATACCTTTTATATCGTCCAGCTCAGAAACAAGGGTTCTTTTCTGGCGTAGATCTCTGTGAAATTCAACAGCAAATCTATGAGCCTCGTCTCTTATTTTTTGAAGTAAAGTTAAACCACTGGACGTTTTCGGAATTATATATGGATCAGGATCATCAGGCATAAAAACTTCTTCAAGGCGTTTGGCAAGCCCAATAATGTAAGGGGAGTTTTTAATGTCTGACTCAGAAACACCTTTTGCGTTTGCAATATTTATTCCCATATCGTTTAAAACCTTTACCGCAGAAGAAAGCTGACCCTTTCCGCCGTCGATTACAATAAGATCGGGAATTTTACTCCCGACTTCCGACAGATTTCTATACCTCCTGTGTATAACTTCTCTTATCGATAAAAAATCATCTGGCCTGCCCGTTTCGTTAGAAACATTTTGTATTTTGTATTTTCTATAATCTGATTTCAGGGGTTTTGCATCTTGAAAAACAGCCATAGAGGCAACTGTGTCCGTTCCCTGAATGTGAGAAATATCAAAACACTCAATCCTTCTTGGGGCCCTGTTTAATTTTAAATCCCTTTTTAATGAATCAAGAGAAGGGGCGATAAATTCCCGCTTCATTTTTGCAAGTTTAAGCTCGTCTAACATTAAGCGTGCATTTGCCACAACCATCCTCACAAGTTTTGCTTTATCACCAATTTTAGGAACATATATATCAACGGACTCACCTTTTTTTTCGGTGACCCATAGGCCCAAAGAGTTAACGTTTTCAGTTTCTATCTGTAAATAAATCTCCCGGGGAATAAATTCCGCTTTCGAATAATAGTTTGTAAAAAGATTTTCAAGAATTTCTTCGGCTGGTTTCTCCAGAGTATTTGTGAAAAAGTAATGTGACTTACCGACAACGCGCCCATCTCTGATTTTTAAAACAACTCCGCAGGCATCGTTATCTTCTTGTGAAATCGCAAATACATCACGATCTATAATTTCTGGATCTACCATTTTCTGCTTTGAGCTGTAAACACTAAGAGCCTCAATTTTATCCCTCATTCTTGCTGCTTGTTCAAACATCATATTTTTGGAAAATAAATTCATTTGTTCTCTAAACTCATTTTCAAGGGAAGCGGTTTTTCCGTTTAAAAGTTTTGCAACCTGATTTATCATATTGTTATAATTTAAACGGGAAACAAGGCCTTCGCAAGGGCCTTCGCATTTGTGAATATGAAAATCTAAACAAACTTTAAATTTTTTTCCAATAATGTTTTGTTCGTTAATATTTAATTTGCAAGAACGAATCATAAAAATATCTCTTATTGATTTAAGCGCATATTTCATTGTTTTAACATCTGTATAAGGACCAAAATATCTGCTCCCGTCAGTTCGTTTAACCCGTGTAGGAAATACTCTTGGAAATGGTTCGGCTGTAATTACTATATAGGGATATGTTTTGTCGTCTTTAAGGTTAACATTATACCTTGGTTTAAGTTTTTTGATGAGGTTAAACTCTAGTATAAGGGCTTCAACCTCATTATCTGTTGTAATAACTTCTAAATCGCTAATTTTTGAAATCATCATACCGGTTTTCCCATCGCCGCTTAGCAGCAATCGAGATATGGCCGAGTTCGTAAAAGACATCAACTGCGAACCTGGATACAGAAAGTGGGTCTG
>CAIUQV010000407.1 GCA_903901375.1 uncultured Ignavibacteriota bacterium | reverse complement strand
TAGTTCATTTCGGCAAGGCACTTTCCCCATCCCTGAAGCCAGGTTTCGAGTTCTTTCCTTTGTTCGTCATTGCCGCGGAAATGAACAAGCATATCAATATCGCTGCCGGGACCTGCCGTTGCATTCTTAGTACTTCCGAAGATATAACAGGCAATAACACCAAACCTATCTGCATCAATTTCAGAAGCAATCTTTTCTGACATTCTTAAACGCCATTTCCAGTGGTCGTCACTACGCTTTTCTTCCATACCATTTACAGCAGTAAATTCTTCTGAAACTCCCGATGGTACCGTGAGATATGCAAGTGCTTCGTCAAGGTCTGAGTTTAAGAGAATCTTCAGTATTTTGCCGTCGGTTCTTTTCTTAACGTCTATTACTTTAACTGTGTCGCTTAAATAATCAAACTCGGGTAATATTTCTTTCAGAATATTGTTCGAATGATTTAGGAACATTTCATTAAACTGAGTTTTCTCATCGTCAGGATAAAGCGGAATGTATTTAATAGATGCCTCAACAAGGTCCTGAAAAAAGTGAGTACCGAATGAAAGGTCGGGAACGTAGTTCCCTTTCTTCTTAGCAACTTCGATTAAAACAGAAGTATTGTTAATATCAGAATAAGTAACGCTGACTCCGAGCTTAATATCTCCGCGGCTTCCCCATCTGCCGGGACCCATAAGAATAAACTGACGTTTTGGTAGAAGCTTATTCAGTTTACCGACAGCACGACCGACTTCCTGAAGTGTTTTCAAATCAGAAACATTTCCGTAAGCATCCGGGTCAACATAAACCACGTGAGTAATATCGGGTATGCGTCCGTTTGAAATGTGATTATTAGCAGTAAAAATTATCTGGTCCAGGGGAATATCTTTCGGAATCGGCGACGGAGTAGTGTAACCGAATGAACTCTGAGTTCTGCATTGCAACAAATACAGATTATCGCCGTCTGATGCAAACTCAATATCTATGGGGTGTCCGAAACTTTTCTGCAATGTGTTCAGTATAGTATGAATATCTTTCACAAAAGCAGTATTCTTTATCAGACCGTCGAACGTAACGATTGAGTTTTTATATTCTTCCTGATAATCGACAAGAAAACTTTTTGAAATATCACCGTCTTTATAAACAGAGAAAATGTTACCTGACGCAGGAAAATCATTTCCATACTCTTTTAAGAGTTCATCGATATCCACTGTCTGGAAATATCCCGATTCAAGATTGATGACATCTATCTTTTTAGGAGAATATTTAATTACTTCTTCTGTAGTGATATTAACACGCAAACCCGGAATACCAGGCGCGACGAGAATAGGATAGTCGTCGCCGATGCGGTCGACGGCTCTTGTGCCAAGTCCCGGAACGATACGCAGCAGTCCGTCTTCTCTTTTAATTCTTGGCGACCATCTGAACTCATTATGACTGAAAGCAACACCTGCGAATGCAGGCATATAGTACCTGCCGACTTTCTTTCCTACAACCTCCTGAACAATGATTCCCATCTGTTCGTTATAATCCAGCAGACCGCGCTCTGCCCTGTACTCAATAGGGTCTGTGTTAAAAACAGAAGCATAAATTTCTGCGATAGCAGAGGTGAGTTCCTCAAGGCGTTTTTGTTTGGAACCCTGATTTGCTATGAATAAACTTTTATACTTTCCTGAAAACGCAGCGCCGATGCCATCTTCCAGCAGTGTAGAGCTTCTGACAACAAGCGGTACATCCGAAAACTCTTCGAGCATTATGGAAAGGTTCTTCAGCATTTCGGGAGAGAAGCTTGAGTTTTTAAAAAGCTGAACTATGTAAGGATATTCCTGTCTGATAATATCGAGGTCTTTGTATTTCTGCTCAAGAACCTCTTCAAGATTGTTGT
>CAIUQV010000406.1 GCA_903901375.1 uncultured Ignavibacteriota bacterium | reverse complement strand
GATGTATATAATCTGTCAAATAACGTTACATTTAATACTACTATTTCACCGATTCTGCCGCAGTCTATTAGAATGAATCTCTCGTTTAAAAAACTATGGGGATTTAATAATTCAGGTACTTTCTTGACAGAAGAATCCGGTGGATTAGGAAATCCAATTAACAGAAGTAGTAATAAAACTGATGGATATAGTATGTTCTTTGCAGGTAGCATGGATAAGTTTAATTTTGAACCATCGCAGGATGCAACTGAAAATGTAACTAATATTACCTCTGCATTTAAGAGTAATATAGCATCATTTCCGTTCCCTAACTGGAACCTTACAATCTCAGGACTTGAAAAATTACCTTTATTCTCTGAATTTGCATCAACTGTTTCATTTGAAAATACATTTACATCCGAATATTCCGAGGCTTCTTTTAATGATGCTTCAAACGTTGAAGTTATTCAGAGACAATCTGTTACTCAGTCCTTTAATCCATTGATTGGTCTGAACGTTACCTTTAAGCCAATATTCGGCGGTAATATGTCAGCTAATCTCAGAATTAATTCGTCTACAAGTAATATTCTTACTCCTTCAAGCAATTTGATTCAGGAAAATAGAACAAGCGACTGGAGTCTGACAGCTAATTATGCTAAATCAGGTTTTGATATACCTTTGTTTGGTCTTTCGCTTAAGAATGATATTACATTCTCGCTAACTGTTTCAAAGAATGTTAATCAGCCGGTTGACTACAGGTTTACACCTTTGATAGGTAAAGAAAAACTTGTTGGTGCAGGCTCTACTGTTACTTCTTTTAATCCTTCTGTATCTTATTCGCTTAGTTCGAAAGTTCAGCTAATGGTATTCTACAAGTACAGTAAATCCGAACCAACTGAAGGAAATGCAACAACTCAGCCTAGAACTACTAATGAAGGTGGATTGAATGTTAGAGTTACTATCCAGTAAAACTGATTATTAATAAAAAAGCCGTTATCGGATTAAGATAACGGCTTTTATTCTAAAAACAATTTCTATTCTGCGCTTACTTTAATTTCACCTGCGATAATTTTCTTCGTTATTTCATCAAGCTTATCTTTGTATGCGGGAAGAAACATATTTTTGTTGTTATCATCGTAAACATAACCAACTCCCTTTTCCTTTAGTCCGAGAGATTTTACGCCACCCTTAAAAGTGCCATTCTTAAAATCTGCAATGGTCTGGTAAATAACTTCATCCACAATTTTCACCATACTCGTTAGTACAAACCCTTCTGCTTCTTTATACTGGTCCATATCAACACCTATCGCAAGTTTCTTATTTTCTTTTGCAGCTTTAAACAATCCTATACCGGATAATCCGGATGCATGATAAATAATGTCTGCTCCTTTTGAATATTGACTTATCGCAATTTCTTCTGCCTTACCTGGATTTTTAAATCCTTCTCCTGTAACACTCACGTAAGTAACTAATACATTAATGTCAGGATTTATAAATTTTGCTCCCTGAGTAAAACCCTTTTCGAATTTCCTGATTAATGAAGATTCCATTCCTCCGATAAATCCTACTTTGTTAGTCTTGGTAGCTAATGCCGCTAATGCTCCCACAAGGAATGAACCTTCCTCTTCCTTAAATTCAAGAGCAACCAAATTATCAGGCATTTTTGCCTCCGGATTTACGGAATAATCTACACAGCCGAATTTCTTCTTTGGAAAATCCATAGCAATCTTGTTAATATCTTCTGTGAATATAAAACCTACACCAAAGACTATACCTATTTCGGGATTGCTCGCAAGTTTTCTTAATGCAGATTCTCTGTCTGCGCCATCTCCCGGATCAATTACTTCAAAGTCTATTCCGAAATCTTTCTTTGCTTTTTCCAGACCTTTGTACGCTGCATCGTTGAATGATTTATCGCCTCTGCCGCCTACGTCAAATACTAATCCCACTTTTAATTTTGTTTTATCGGTAGGGGATTGGTTTACTTCCTGATTCTTCTTGCACGAGAAGAATACTGCTGTTAAAAGCAATAATGATGCTATCAAAATTTTTTTCATGAATACTGATAATTTAGTTAAGTTCTTATTCTTGTATGATGTGGTGAAGTCTGCAGCGGGCTTCGTAATGATTGTCTGCTCCAACTAATACCCGGTCAGTACTTTTTGTTACTCTTTGTGTTCTGTTTGCCGGCGCTCCGCAGATTACGCAGATTGCCATTGTCTTGGTTATGTACTCTGCTAAAGCAAGAAGTTGAGGCATCGGTTCAAAAGGCATTGCTCTGTAATCCTGATCAAGTCCTGCTACAATTACTCTTTTTCCGGAATCTGCCAGTGACTGACATACCTGAACAAGATTATTATCGAAAAACTGTGCTTCATCTACGCCAATAACTTCTGCATCAAAACTCTTTTCAAGCATATCTTCTGCATTCTCAATCACTTCAGACGGATATGATTGCTCACTGTGTGATACGATAGAAAATTCACTGTATCTGTTATCAATCTTTGGCTTGAACACTTTCACTCTCTGTTTTGCAATTTCTGCTCTTCTGATCCTGCGGATTAATTCTTCAGTCTTACCTGAAAACATAGACCCGCAAATCACTTCAAGGTGGCCTGTCTTTTTAAATGTTCTGATCTGTAGATGCTCATTCATATCCATTTGAATATCCCTTTCTTGCTTTTATAATTTAAATATAAATTTGTGAGGAAATAAATTCTGAAGCTTGTAAATCTGGTAATTCCTTTTTGATTTTACCAGTATAACATCCATATTTTCCGAAAATTCTGAAAGGAACTGTCTGCATGCACCGCAGGGAAAGGCAAAATCTTTTCCACTGGAAGCAATTGCCACTGCTTTAAAAATTTTATGCCTTTCTGTAATCGCTTTAACTGCAGCAACTCTTTCTGCACATATTGTCAGTCCGTATGAAGAACATTCAACATTTGCACCTGAAAACATTGTGTTGTCTTTCGTAAGTAAAGCTACCCCAACCCTGAAATTTGAATACGGGGAATGTGATAGTTTCTTGGCTTTTATGGATTCTGCTATTAATTCTTCGTACATTTTTAAAATGAAAAACTTACGTTTGCAAATGGTGTTACAACCGATCTTCCCAGTCTGTGTGAATATACAGGTGAAAAACTAACACCTCCCTTTAATACATATTTGTTGTTGTATGAGTTAACACTTAGGATTCCATCTATCGAAGATACAATGTGGTTGAGCAAAACTACCATAAGCGTTGTTGTTCCCTTATTGTAATAATCATTTGCCTTTTGTCTGGAATCCATGTAATCGCTGACCTGTGTTAAATGAAATGTCTCATAATTAGTCTTATTAATGTTCTGGCCTATAGCACTCGACCATCCGGCAACATATGTCTGGTATTTTCCAATGACTTCATAATACTGCTGGTCACCCGGAGGTGGAAGCTGATGTGAAAAACCGCTTGCATTCTCGCATGCATTTATCTGGGACCTGAAAGTGACATCATCTGCGCTCATATCAATTCCCGATGAACCTGTAAAAGATTGATCCTTAAGCCACTGACCATATCTTCTCATGCTCCAGTTACCGTTTGCGTAATTCTGAAATTCGGTTGTCTGGTCATTACCTTTCCCCTGAAACACTGCGTATACAACCCATAGACCTGCTTCTGCAGCTGCAAATATTGCTGTCTTAATATAACTCTTTGCGTACAACTGTCCCGTACCTGGAATAATAGCAGAAAGAACTGCACCTAAAACTGGACTTTTAAGTTTAGAAGAATCCACGTTTTCTAATCCTGCAGTAAAATGCTTTGTGCCGATATCGTCGCTTAATAATTTAGTTCTTATATTCTGGTATGAATTATATTTCTCTGTAATCGCTTCTTCTTTAGTTAAATCCTGAGAATATAGATTAATATTCAGTGATATTAAAATTGCTGCTGCTATAACAAAAACGGTTTTTTTCATTAATAATAAATTTTGTTTAAAAATAATGCGTTAGCGGGTAGATATGTTGCTCTTATCTTTTCTCCTTTATTAAATTTAGTTATCGTTTCTTTTAATTCTATTTTGTTCCTGCCAAGATCAATTAGTGTACCTAATATTGCTCTTACCATTGAATGCAGATATCTGTCTGATGTCAGCTTAAATTCGATAGTTCCTTTTTTTCTGTTATTTTTGTAAGTAATGCTCTTCATATCGCAGCAAAAATTATG
>CAIUQV010000405.1 GCA_903901375.1 uncultured Ignavibacteriota bacterium | reverse complement strand
GAGAACAGGATTAATGATAAAACCAGGCTTGTTTCTGTTATGCATGCAAACAATGAGATTGGGAATATTAATGATGTAAAAGCAATAAGTGAAATCTGCAGAACACGCGGTATTCTGTTTCATAGTGATACTGTTCAGAGTATTGGTAAAATGGATGTTAAACCGAAAGAGCTCGGAATAGATTTTCTTACTCTTTCAGCGCATAAGATATACGGTCCAAAAGGAATAGGTATTTTATTCATTGACGAGAATGTTAAGATTGACAAGTACATTCACGGAGGAAGCCAGGAACGTAATATGCGCGGCGGAACAGAAAATGCAGCTTCGGTTGCAGGTTTGAAACGTGCAATTGAAATTCTGAAAGATTCGATGGATGATGATATAAAGCATTACACTGCATTAAAAAATTATCTATTAAAAGAGCTTAATGCATCTTTTAATGGTATGTATGTAATTAATGGAAATCAGAACTGTTCGCTCCCGAATATTCTAAACAGATCATTCTTACCGGGTGAAAAAAAGATGTCGTCAGGAATGTTGCCTGTTATGCTTGATTTAAAAGATGTATCAGTTTCGGGCGGGTCTGCCTGTTCGTCCGGTTCTCTTAAGCCTTCGGGAGTTCTTCTTGAAATGGGAATTGAAGAATCCATTGCTTCTTCCACGATAAGAGTATCCTTCGGAAGGTTCAATACGGAGAAGGATGTTAACAGGCTGATAGAATCATTGAAAGAAATATTCGGTAAGAATTAAGGTTTATTACTTTTTATTTAAGAATAAGATTCAGACAGTAAATTCAGGATTCGATATAAAGTCTTATTTGGTTTTCTTTGTTTTCTGAGGTATGAATGTTGTAATCATTCCAAGAAGAACGTACAAGATGCTCAACGGGAACAGAGCCACACCTTTAGTAACTAAAATTACAATTATTCCTATAGTCAGTATTATGAAATGAAGCGGGTTTGTCTTTATAGCTTTTGCATTAAACGAAGGCATTACAGGAAATCTGAATTTGCTCACCATTAGCAGGGAAGTAACTATTGTAACAACGAATATCAAAACTTCGCTAACGTTGTGCGAAAATATTTTATCGTGGAAGAAAACCAGATAAGAACATACAATCAGTGCGGACATCGGAGTGGGTATTCCGTAAAAGACATCCTTTGTATAACCTGTTAATGAAATATTAAACCTTGCAAGTCTTATTGCAGAAAATGCCATTATCATAGACGAAACGAGTATTCCTAAAGCATTATAATCTTTGAAGAATGCATTATAAAGCAGGAATGAAGGAGCAAAGCCGAATGAAATCACGTCTGACAGTGAATCAAGCTCAACTCCGAAATCCGATGATGAATGAAGTATTCTTGCAACAAGTCCGTCAAGCACGTCGAACACTGCCGCATAACCGATAAACAAAACTGCCTGCTCATATTCTCCGTTCGATGAACTGATAACAGACATGAAGCCGCAGAATGCGTTCAGAATTGTGAATAAACTCGGTATAAATTTCTTGGAAATAATCATGCTAATTCTGCTAATACAGTCAGTCCTGCAGTTACTTTGTCACCTATCTTAACTTTTATTTCAGTCTTTGCGTCGAAGATTAAATCAACTCTTGAACCGAATTTTATCATTCCGAATTTCTCTCCGGTTTTTACACTCTGATTCAGTTTCACGTCGCAGACTATTCTTCTGGCTACAAATCCGGCAATCTGCTTGAAGATTAGTTTTTTACCTTTTCCGGTTTCCACTCCAAGTTCGCTTCTTTCATTCTTGTCAGAAGCTTTGTGATTAAACGCCACAAGGTATTCCCCCTTAATATAATTAAAATACTTCAGCGTCCCGCTTACCGGATAGCAGTTCACATGAACGTTCAGCGGCGAAAGGAATATGCTTAACTGCTTAACCTTTATATCTCCGAAAAAATCCTTGTAAATGTTATCAACGTCTTCAATCAGTACCACTTTACCGTCAGCAGGGGATATCACAGCATCCTCTATAATATTACCGGGTAATTCTCTTGAAGGATCTCTGAAAAAATAAAACGTGAATACCAGTAAAACAAATGACAATGCAAGCAGTAGAATCTTTATTGCAGGAATACTTATAAAGAATGCTGCGATGTCGAGTATCAATGTCACATATACAACTTTTTTTACAACGTCAATTCCGTAATGGGTAATTTTCATCTGTACCTTTATTTTGACAATCTGTTTTTAATCTCAAGATATGCATCTTCCACTTTTCCTAAATCGAAACGGAACCTGTCTTTATCCATTTTCTCATTTGTTTCCGAATCCCAGAACCTGCAGGTATCAGGAGAGATTTCATCTGCAAGAATAATGTTTCCCTGTGTATCTTTGCCAAACTCAAGTTTGAAATCAACAAGCTTTATTTTTCTGTCGAGAAAATATTTTTTCAGTAATCCGTTTATTTTAAGTGTCAGTGATTTAATGAACTCCATTTCTTCGGCAGTTGCCAGTCCAAGAGCAAATATATGACCTTCTGTAAAAAGCGGGTCTCCAAGCTCGTCGGATTTAAGGTAGTACTCCACAATCGGATTTTCCAGAACGAGTCCTTCTTTAAACCCGAATTTCTTCACCAGACTGCCTGCGGCAATGTTTCTGCAGACAACTTCAACCTTGATGATATCTACTTTCTTCACTATCATCTCATTCTCGGATATCTTCTCAACAAAATGAGTAGGGATACTGTTTGAAATCAGGTAGTTGAAAATCAGAGTTGTGATTTCGGTATTCATAACACCTTTATTGGAAATCTTATCCTTTTTCAGTCCGTTGAAAGCTGTTGCGTCGTCCTTGAATTCCTGTATGTATAAATCAGGTTTCCCCGATATAGAATAAATTTTCTTTGCCTTGCCCTCGTATAACAGTGTTTTATCCAAAGTCATTATTGTTATTTTAATAAATTAAGAATTTTAAACTTAAAATTCTATTCTCAGATAAATAGCCAAATTGAAATATCAAATAGTTTAAAAACCTTATTCAATAAAAAAACCCGTGCTTAAAGTATAAACACGGGTTATTATTTTACATTTTAATCTGTTTCAGAAATTACATCTTAAAGAGTTTCAGGTTTATCCTCTGCAGGTTTCACTGAATCGTCTGCAGCAGGTGCGTCAGGAACCTGGACTACCGGTGTGTTTGGTTCATCACCGATGATGTCTTCAATCCTGAAATCAATCTGCTCAGATTCGTATGTTTTTGCTCTTTCCTGAATGTCTTTCTGAGTGAACTTGCGTGGAATCTTGAACTTTGCTATGTACTCATCTATTTCGCTCTGTTCTTTATCCCTCAGATATTCAACTACTGAAAGAACAATTTTCTTGTTCGTCTTGTCAAACTCGATTACTCTTGCTTTCAGAACTTCGCCGACTTTGAATAAGTCACCAAAATTTCTTACGGAAGAAGTCGCAAGCTGTGACGCAGGAACGAATGAATCTACCATGTCAGGTAATTCAACTATAATTCCTTTTTCGATAGTCTTTAATATCTTTGCTTCAGTATCAAGTCCCGGTTTGTACTTTGTTTCCAGAGTATCCCATGGGTTTTCAAGCAGCTGCTTGTGTCCGAGGGAAATCTTCTGGTTTGCAACATCTATTCCGAGTATCACCACGTCTATTTCATCACCCATCTTTACGAATTCATTTACGTCAAGAATTTTCTTTGTCCACGAAAGGTCTGAGATATGTACCAATCCGTCTACGCCTTCTTCAAGCTCTACAAAAATACCGAAGTTTGTGATGTTGCAGACTTTACCCTTTTGTTTTGTACCGACAGGGAATTTGTCAAGCAGGCTCTGCCACGGATTAGGTGTTAACTGTTTCATACCTAATGACAGTTTTCTGTTCTCGAAATCTATGTTAAGTATCTGTGCTTCAACTAACTGACCCATCGTAACCATCTGGCTTGGATTGGTGATATGTTGTGTCCAGGACATTTCACTGATGTGAATAAGTCCTTCGATACCTTTCTGAATTTCTATAAACGCACCGTAATCTGTTAAAGAAACAACTTTACCCGATACTTTATCACCGACTTTATATTTTTCCTGAATGTTATCCCATGGATGCGACTGAAGCTGTTTTAAACCAAGGTATACTCTCGATTTTTCCTCATCAAATTCGATAACGAATACATCGATAACGTCGTCAAGCTTAACGATATCCGAAGGATGATTAATTCTGCCCCATGAAAGGTCAGTAATGTGAATAAGTCCGTCAAGACCGCCTAAATCAACGAATACACCAAAGTCTGTGATAGCTTTCACAGTTGCTTTTAAAGTCATTCCTTTCTGAATGGTCTTTAAAAGTTCTTCTCTCTGTCCTGCCATCGATTCTTCTATAAGAACCTTATGAGAAACGATAATATTTTCGATTTGATTGTTTATTTTAATGACTTTGAAGTCCATCATCTTGCCAACGTATTCATCGTAATCCCTGATTGGTTTTGTATCAATCTGTGAACCCGGCAGGAATGCAGTTAAACCGCTAAGGTCAACAACAAAGCCACCCTTGATTCTTCTTAAACATTTTCCTCTTACAACTGTACCATCTTTCTGAGCGTCAACAATCTTTTCCCACATCTTGATTGAATCAGCTTTCTTTTTCGAAAGAACCAGCTGTCCCTCTTTATCTTCAATCTTTTCAAGGAAGATTTCTATTTCGTTGCCAACTAAAAGCTCTTCCGGATGAGCGAACTCATTCGATGATACTCTTCCGTCTGATTTCGAACCGATGTCGATAAGAACATCTTCACCATGTATTGCAACGATTTTTCCTTTTACGAGTTCGTTTTCCTTGATAACGTTAAAAGTTCTTTCATAGAGCTTTAACATATCCTGAAATTCGGTTTCATCGTAGTCTGATGATATGAATTTTGTGGAAACTTTTTCCTCGGCTTTTGAAGGAGTGAGTACTGCGTCTTTCTTTGTTTCTTCTGACATATATTTTACTTCCGGTTAATTTTTCTTTCATTCCCAAACCGGATTAAAAATGAAAGTTTATTTTATTAAATTCCCTCGGACTTTATATATCCTCAGGGTTGAATTAAATTCATTTCTGGGTTGGTAATTATCCTGAATAGATAATTTACCTGTTCTTCTACAATCATATTCGTCGTATCTACAACTATCGCATTCTCTGCCTTCCTTAAAATCACAGGACTCTTCTTCATTTCCATATCGTCTCTCAGCTTAATTTCTCTTTCTATCTTATCCTTCGCAATCTTCTGCCCTAAGTCCAGAAAATCCTGGTGCCTTCTGGCAACTCTTGCACTCATATCGCTTATTAAGTAAAACTTAAAATTTGCATCAGGAAAAATATTTATTCCTATATCTTTTCCTTCCATCACAAGCCCCGAAGTACCGTCATTAAGTTTCACCAGCTTCTCATTGATAATTCTTCTCAGAGCACCAATCTTGCTAATCTGGCTCACTTTATTCGTTACGTCGAGCCTTTTAAAGTTCTTAAGCATATCCGCATCTTCCTGAAAAACCGATTCATTCGTAAACTTCAGCTCGATTCCCTGTGCAGCCTTGCAGATTGCGTGAAAATCATTCAGCTTAATGTTATTATTCAAAACATAGTAAGTGACAGCGCGGTAATAAGAGCCGCTATCGATGTACCTGAAACCAAGTTTACCTGCCAGCAACTGAGAAGTTATACTTTTACCGGTTCCCGACGGACCATCAATCGCAACTATCAGATTTTCATTATCCATTAAAACATCTAATCAAATTTCGAATAACAATAAATATCGCAAAAAATAAGCAATTATTCAAGGTAATAGTATATGTGTTTGAAGTGTATGCAGAAAATTGAGAAAATAGCAATATTTGTAGAAATTTAAGAGATTTGGATGATAAAACTGATAAATTATCTGTTTGAAAAAATAAAAAGTGGAAATATGATATTACTTACTAAAAAATAGCAATTAAAATTATTATGAAGCTTCTTTGTTCAAACGATTAAATGCTCTAAACAGATATTGGCATAACAAACATTCTGCTGGATGATGGCAGTCTTTTATTCTTTGTCTTTAACTCATCAAGGTAAAGTTCTATAGCTTCTTTTATGTTTGATTGTAATTCGTCCAGCGTTTCACCCTGAGAATAGCATCCTTCCAATGATGGACATTCTGCCCAGTACCCGCCTTCATCTGCTTCATGAACTAATATTTCAAATACGTTTTTCTTCATATTTTAATTAAATTAACTTTTTAAATTCTTCAATTCTTAACTTCAAATCTTTAGTTATTATCTTATGAGCTAAGCCTTCTTTAATAGTTTTTCCTCTGTGGTAAGGTATAACTACAACTTTCCCTTCTGAATTGCCAAATAGAACATGGCTCCCTTTTTGTCTTAAAACTTTATATCCTAATTTCAGGAAAGCTCTTTCAAAGTCCTTATATTTTAAAGACGATAATATCCCCACTATTCATATTAATTAAATTAATATAATCACAATAATCTTTGTAATCAACGGAATTGCTTTGATTACTGAAAGTCTTCAATCTCTAATATATTTCTTGCTTTATTATTTAATCCGTTAAAATCAGTGTTCCATTTTATTTATCTTATCTTTCTGCCTAAAAAATTATCAGTGTTCATCAGTCTAAATCAGCTCTTATCAGTGTGCCAATTCTTTTCAAAGCGAATACCCAGACAACCTCTTAAACAACGAAATAGCATACCCGTCCGTCATTCCCGCTACAAACTCACATATCTGCAAAATCCTCGAATAAATATCCTCCTCGGGATACCCGTCATTCCCCAGAAACTGCTTCGGCAGAATATCAATCAGCTTATCGCTCAGCACATCTTCTTTCCTCAGCCTATCCCGCAGCTCATAGTAATTATTCACAGCAATTATAAACATATCCAGAAGCTTCTCCACAACGTTAAACCCCGATATTTCTATCATCACCACATCCCTCGAATTATAAATCTGCGACACCGACAGTCTTTCAATCGTTTCCAGCACATCCTTCTTGTCTTTCCTAAGCTCATCGAGAAGTGCCTTGTCATAATTCCCGTCGAGTATATCCTTCTCATTATCCAGAAATATCTTTGCCGATTCTTCCACAAGGTACGTAATCACTTTCGAACGCAGATACCCGATTTGCTCTTTCCTGTCCCTGATATTCTCAAATTTCGCCTTCTTAAAATACTCATTCGGCAGCAGCGACCTCAGAATATCTCTTCCCTCATCAAAAGGAATCAGGCCGATTCTTATCCCGTCTTCAAAATCTATAATCCTGTAGCAGATATCATCTGCCGCCTCCACTAAATACGCCAGCGGATGACGCGAATAAATCCCGTCAGAATTCTTTTCTACTTCTAAACTCGAAAATATCTCTTCAAAACTTTCTTTCTCAGCAAAGAAATACCCGTACTTTTTATGAATCCTCGAAAAATGTTTTTTCCCTTCCTTGAAAGAAGCACACGGATATTTTGTAAAAGTAGCAAGAGTGCTGTAAGTAAGAGAAATATTTCCCTTCAGAATATTATGCCTGTTAGTCAGAATCCTGAACCCGTTAGCATTACCCTCAAAGTTTACTAGGTCAGTCCATTTCTCAGGAGCGATAGAACCTTTAAACCTCAGCCCCGGACCTTTCCGGAAATAATTGCTGATTGCAGATTCACCCGAATGACCGAACGGCGGATTGCCAATATCGTGCGCCAGACAGGCAGTCGCAACCACAGAACCAAAATCTTCTACGGAAACAGAACCCAGCTTATGTCTTTTGATAATCTCCGTCCCGATTTTCTTTGCCAGCGACCTGCCAACGCACGACGTTTCCAGACTATGCGTAAGTCTCGTATGCACAAAATCACTCTCCGGCAGGGGAATCACCTGCGTCTTATCCTGCAGTCTCCTGAAAGCCGACGAAAACACAACCCTGTCAAAATCCACTTCAAAAGTTGTCCTCGTCTTGCTCGCAGACCCCGTTTTTGTCTCCTCAAGCCTGTCTTTAGAAAATAG
>CAIUQV010000404.1 GCA_903901375.1 uncultured Ignavibacteriota bacterium | reverse complement strand
AATGAAAAGTTCGAAATGATTATCAAAACGATTGACAGAAAAAATATGACCTTCACTCCGGGGAATGTTGCCGAACTTGTTGATAAATACGGCGATATGATAAAAGAGCAATGCACACATTACAAACTTGACTGGCGTTTAATTCTTGCGATGATTCGTCAGGAATCTTATTTCAATCCGAACGCTGTTTCGCATGCGGGTGCTTACGGTTTTATGCAGATTATGCCTGGTACAGGCAGGGGACTGCAGAATGAGCTTAACCTTGAAGATACAAAGACACCAGTTAACAATCTTACGGCAGGTATGTATTATTATGCTACGCTCGTTGCATCGTTTGAGTTTACGGGAGAAGATAAGTACAAGTTTGCACTTGCGGCTTATAATGCAGGTCTTAACAGAGTTGTTGATGCTATGACAATCGCTAACTACTTCGGCAAAAATTATAATAAATGGGACGAAGTCAAAGAGTATTATCCTTATCTGGCATCCAGTAAAGATTCCGTACACAGGCTCGTCTGGCCAAAACAGGGCAGGCCTCCCGGAGGTTCATTAAATAACTGGCAGGAGCCCTATAAATACGTACAGTATATAAGTTTTTATTATGAAAATTATAAGCAGTATTATCCTAATAATCTTGCTGAACCTAAAACAAAGAAACAATCAAAGAAGAAGAAAAACAAATGAACATAAACAGTTTTGAAGAAGCCCGAAAGATGTTTCCTATGGCAGAAAGCTGCGTCTATCTTGATTCTGCCCACTATTCGCCTTATTCGACAGAAACACGTAACAGACTAGTGAAATTCATCGATAAATTTACAAACACAAATTACAATCTGAGTATATTCAATAATGAAATCCCGGAAAGATTAAAAGAAAAGTTATCAAAGTTAATCAATTCGGAACCTGATGACATTATTATCACATCATCCGCAACTCACGGGTTAAACATCTTTGCAAACGGAATACCCTCAAACTTATGCCATAACGTCGCCTATGCCGACTCTGAATTTCCTGCAATTGTATATTCCTGGATGAATCAGGAAAAACTCAGAGGTATTAAGAATCATCTTATACCATCAGAAAACGGCAAAATAAATCTAAAGGATGTAGAAGAAGTTTTAATAAATAACAAAATTGATGTGTTAACAATCAGTTCTGTTGAGTTCCTCGGTTACAAAAATGATTTACTGGCATTAAGAGAATTAACCGGCAAGTATAACATAATGCTCGTAGTGGATGCCATTCAGAGCATAGGTGCAGTGCCGATGGATGTGAAGAAGTATGGATTAGACTTCCTCGCAGCCGGTTCTCAGAAATGGATGATGTCGCCCGCAGGTATAGGTTTTGCTTACATTCCGGAAAGGATGCGTAAGCTGATAAATCCATCGTACGTCAGCACCAAAAATGTCAATTACGATTTTGCAAATTTCCTTGATTACAAACTTGATTTGCGAAATGACGGTTCTGCTTATGAAAACTCAACTCCGAATACTCTCGGAATGATAGGTCTGGAATCATCTGTAGAATTGTTTCTGCATCTTGGTGTTGAAAACATATACAAACACATAATCTCATTGCTCGACATCTTTGTCGAAGGACTTTCATCACTACCAAATTTCTTTATCGAATCAGATCTTTCCAAAGAACATCGTTCAAACATATTAATATTTTCGCATAATGATAAAAGCAGAAACTCAAAGATACAGTCTGAACTTGAAAAGCAGAACATCTTTATTGCTATCCGTGAGGGTTACTTGCGTGTCTCCCCGCATTTATTTAACAACACCGAAGACATCACCAAATTATTATTTGCACTAAACAAACATTAAATTAAATGTAGTTCCGGCATTCCTGCCGGAATCAAAAGATTCCCCTCCTTGGAGGGGTGGCTCCGTCTGTTCTTTAGACGGAGACGGGGTGGGTCGTTATTTTTGTCTGTTAAATTGTATTTCAAACAGCGCGTACTGTACATCCTTATTTATCGGGATTTGAACTAAAAGATTCCACTTTAGGACATCACCACCACCGTTATTTGAATTATATACTTTAAATCTTTACCACATTATACCAAAATAATCAATTATGAAAAACCACTTTCCATTTCTTTTTTCAAATATTGAATAACCTTGATGATAAGGAAAAGCATAACTTACTTTTGCAAATTTTCTATCGTTTGTGAAATCAATGTTAAAAACTTTTGGACTTGTCTGAATCTCCCAATAATTTCCCCAGTGACTTGCCATTATAAAAATGTTTGAATAAAGAAAATCAATTTTCAATTGACTTAAACTGTCTGCAAAAGCAGTCTGCATAATTCCATTTGTTCCCCATGGAACTATATCGTTACCAATAAAATTTGATAATAGATTATTATAATCTAAACTGAAATATAGTAGTCTAGATGTTTTATCGGATATGCGGGGTCTAAAATTATTAATAGAGTCTTTTTTAAAATGAATGTAGAATAAATCTTTATTAAGCAATCCTTGATAAAAATTATCCTCATAATATTCTATAAAAAACGAATATGCCGTTGTATCCTTCTTACTCCTCTTCCAATTAGAAATAAATAAACTATCATAATCATTTAATAATTCGTTATATAAACTATCATAATTCGTAGAATTCAGAATGCGATACTTAATCTTAGGCTCTACAACAAAATATTTTACATTCTTGTATAATTTGTATTCAAAGTCCTCAAGCCTCAACCTCGATAAATCCTTCGGAGTATAAAACTCATAGAAAATATCGTAAACATCTTTTTCTGCATCTTTTAGTTTCGCATATTCTTCATCAGTAATAGGTGTCTTTTCCATACGCCAGTTCTCAAAAAATTTATCAAGAAGAACGTTAGACTTCATCTCGTATGCCTTCGAAAGCAAACTATCCTGCGATTGTGAATACCCACTCCCGCACATCACCATCACCACCACCACTATTTGAATTATATACTTCATTTATTATTAATTTATTCACTTCCCTAAATAAAAACAAGCACTTTTAAGCAATCACAAAGTAAAAATTCACCTATCTATACTCTAAAAATGACTTGACAATCAAATCCTATTTTAGTAAACTGTATATCATCAGTATACTCTGATTTTATCAGTGGAATTCGTTAAAAATAGCAATATTCCACACTTTAACGAATTAAATAACTGATAATACAACAAAACCTAACATTCTCCACTAACAGTCCACTGAAAGTCCACTTATCCTCCGCTCATACTCCATTTATCTCCCGTATATCTCAGTATGCACTCTCTAAGCAACCTATCTACAACAAGCTAAAGAATTACCATATATTCATTAAAACAAGAAAATTACAATATTTAAAAATCCGCGTTCCATTTTAAGATTTCTTACTTTCCTAATGACAATTCATTTCTGTCTTTGCAATATACCATCACTTCGCCAGTCCCACAGTCACTGCTCCCACATTCACGCTCGTCGATTGCTTAAGCAGCCTTATTACTTCTTTTACCGTCGAACCTGTAGTTAAGACATCATCCACCACAAGAATTCCACCGTCTATAGTCCTGCCTGATTTGCTGTTGAGTTCAAATGCGTCCTGCACGTTTGTGATTCTTTCCTGATAAGATAGTCCCGTCTGAGATTTTGTATTCTTTACGCGAATCATCGTTTCGTTTATGATTTCATGCCCTGTGATTTCTGCTATACCATTGCAAATGTACAGACTCTGATTGTAGCCGCGCTCCCTTAGCTTGCCACCGAATAGGGGAACGGGTAACAGATATTTATATTCTTTGAGTTTGTCGGAATATTTATCTGCTAATTGTTCACCTGCTATTTTGCCGAGGAAGTGACCAATCTTTGTGAATTTCTTGTATTTTAAATAATGGACGAGTGTCTGTATTTCGTTGTCATGGCGGAATGCGTATCGGGAGTAAAAGAAGTCAGAATTGATTTTCGTTCTTATAAATGAAAACTCTTCCTCTTTAATTGTTTCAAGCTTTGCCAGTACGGCATCTGATACGAAGTCGTTAGAATTACCCGAATCTAAACGGCAATCACTGATGATGCATATTTTTGGATATGCAAAGTCTAATATACTGCCGGCAATTTTCTTAAGAAAACTAATCGAATAGTTTCTTGTACTTGAATTTTTTAGGTGTTGCATCTCCGAGCCTCTTCTTCTTGTTTTCTTCGTATTCTGAATATCCGCCTTCGAAGAAGTACACCTGCGAATCTCCTTCGAACGCAAGAATGTGAGTTGCAATTCTGTCTAAAAACCATCTGTCATGTGATATGATTACCGCACATCCTGCAAATCCTTCAAGTCCTTCTTCAAGTGCACGAAGCGTGTTTACGTCTATATCGTTCGTTGGTTCGTCAAGAAGCAATACGTTTGCCTGTGTTTTCAGCGTTAATGCAAGATGTAGTCTGTTTCTTTCTCCGCCTGATAGATTCTTAACAAGCTTTTCCTGATCTGCTCCATTGAAATTGAACCTGCCGACGTATGCACGGGAATTGTACTGTTTACCGCTAAGTTCTATTGATTCAGCACCTTCAGATATAGCTTTCCAGACAGTATCTTCAGGATTTAGCTCAATGTGGCTCTGGTCAACGTATCCAATAGTTACAGTTTCTCCTACTTCAAAATTCCCTTCGTCAGGTTTTTCCGTTCCGAGTATCATTCTGAAAAGTGTTGTTTTACCGGCACCATTCGGACCAATCACTCCTACAATCCCGGCTGGCGGAAGTGTGAAGTTTAGGTCTTCGAAAAGCATTTTATCTCCGAAAGATTTCTTTACCTTTATTGCATCAATAACTTTATTCCCAAGACGCGGTCCGTTTGGAATGTATATCTCTAGTTTGTCTTCTTTCTGTTTCGTATCTTCGTTAAGGAGTTTGTCGTATGCCTGAAGTCTTGCCTTTGATTTTGCGTGTCGTGCTTTGGCAGACATCCTTACCCATTCAAGTTCGCGTTCGAGTGTCTTACGGCGTTTGCTTTCAGTTTTTTCTTCCATCTCAAGGCGTTTCGATTTCTGGTCCAGCCAGGAGGAATAGTTTCCTTCCCATGGGATACCTTCGCCACGGTCAAGTTCGAGTATCCATCCCGCAACGTTATCAAGAAAATACCTGTCGTGAGTAACTGCAATGACAGTCCCTTTATACTGCTGCAAATGAAGTTCAAGCCATTCAACTGATTCTGCATCAAGATGGTTTGTAGGTTCATCAAGAAGAAGAATATCAGGTTCCATTAGCAGAAGTCTGCATAAAGCAACGCGTCTTCTTTCGCCTCCGCTTAGGTTTTCGATTAAAGCATCGTCATCGGGGCATCTTAAAGCATCCATAGCACGCGATAACTTTGCGTCTATTTCCCATCCGCCTTTGTGGTCGATAAGTTCTGTGAGTTCTCCCTGACGCTCAATGAGCTTCGTCATCTCGTCATCCGTCATCGGCTCGGCAAACTTGTTATTCACTTCTTCGTATTCCTTTAGTATGTCAACAATCTCCTGTACACCTTCCATTACTGTTTCTTTCACAGTCTTTTTGTCATCCAGTTCAGGTTCCTGAGAAAGAAACCCTACAGAATATTCCTTCGTGAAATGTACTTCGCCATCGAACGATGACTCAAGCCCTGCTATTATTTTAAGAAGTGTAGATTTACCCGAACCGTTCAGACCAATTACTCCAATCTTAGCGCCGTAGAAAAACGACAGGTAAATATTCTTCAGAACTGTTTTATGAGGTGGAAATGTTTTCGTAACTCCCACCATTGAAAATATAATCTTATTATCTGCCATAGGTATTAAAATTTGGATAAATTAATAATAATAAATGTAATTTATTAGGATATAAAAAGACCGTAACGAAAGTACCTTAAAATATAAAATGGATTAGTCTAAATCGTTTAAAAGGTCGCTTAAGAATGATCTTAATTCTTTGAGGTCTCTCTTTAATTCAAGAGTTTCTTCATCCTGAGATGAACTGGAAGATGTTTCTTCCGAACTGAAGAGACTTAATTCTTTGTTTTGCTTACTATCACTGCGGACAGGTTGTGAAACTTTTCTCTCCTGGGTCTTATTCTCTTTTACAGGTTCTGAAGAATCAGGCTGGTCTTCCTTGAAATTATAATTTTTCAGAAGCTTCTTAGCACCTTCGATAGTGTATTTTTCGTCGCGTAAAAGCCTTTTGATGTAGAGTATTAGTTTGATGTCCTTGTTTGTGTATATACGATTCCCCGCCAGATTCTTCGCAGGTTTTAGCTGCTCAAATTCTGTTTCCCAGTACCTTAAAACATACTGCTCAAGGTCAGTGATTTTTCCTACTTCACTGATTGAGTAGTAAAGTTTCTTCATGGTAAACTTTTCTTTCATTGATACATTGCTTTGCTTCATGTCTGTAAGATATTAACAAATTATAACTAAATCAATACCACTTTAAGTGATACTTTTAGAAAATGCATATATCCCGTTTATTATTAACTATTTAAGAATAAAGACTGAAATTGCATTTTAAAAGAATGCTTTATTTATTATGTTAATATGATAATCAGACTAAACTAATAAATTAAATCATTATGCGATATATAAAATCTTTATTAATATTATTACTTGTAGCAGCTCTTAGTTCGTGTTCAAAATCACCCGTGACAGTTTTTGTTAACGGTAAAATATATTCTCTGGATGGGAATAATACTGTTTACGAAGCTATGGCGATTAGGGACGGTAAGATTCTTGAAATTGGGACTACTGCTAAGATTAAAGAGAAATTTGACACTAAGGACGTGATTGACCTTAATGGGAAGACTGTTATTCCCGGATTTACGGATATGGAAGGCTCCTTGGTGGAATTTGCAAAGAATCTTAATTTTATTAACTTCTCAAACGTAAAATCAATTGAAGAAGTACAGAAACTTATTTCTGACAATGCCAAATTAAGAAAAGAGGGCAGTTGGGTAGTGGGATATGCACTGAATGAACTTAACTTCAAAGAAGAAGATCTGCTTAAATTTGACAAGAGCCTGCTTGATGTATCCGCACCTAACCATAATGTTTACATAGTCAATATTACTGGCGATATGGTATGGGCTAATTCAAAACTGCTGCAGACACTTCAGATAACCAATCAGACACCTGACCCAAAGGATGGTGAAATCGAGAAAAACGAAAAAGGGGAACTGACAGGATTACTTTTTGATAAAGCCGTTAACCTGGTTAAAGAAAAGTCGCCTGAGATATCTAAAGAAGATTTGGCAAGCTCGCTTCAGCTGGCAACACTTGAACTGGCCAAATACGGTATTACTGAAGTTCACGACAGAACTGTGAATAAAGAGGCAATTAATCTTTTTAAGCAGATTATAGACAGTAATAAACTTGCGATTAAAATGTACGGCATTCTCAGTGCTGGTGATGCTTCTTTCGAAGAATACCTGACTAAAGGAATTGAAGTTAACTACAAAGACTTTCTCACTGTCAGAGCGGTTTCTATTGACTATGACGGTGCATTGACCCTTCAGGCAGCATCTATGAATGATAAATACAAAACGGATATCAAGAATACTTTTCTCTACGCTACCGATGAAGAGATTGAAACTACTTTTAAAAAAGCCATTGATAAAGGTTTTCAGTTCTGCATAAAATCTGTTGGTGATAAAGCAGTAACGAATAACCTTAACATCATTGAAAAAGTACTCAAGGAAAAGAATCCAAAAGATCACAGAACTGTGCTTGAATACATAGAATTCATTTCGCCTTCTGATTTAAGCAGGCTTGGTGCACTGAAAATAATTCCGTCTGTACGTCCGGAGGAAACGATGACAGACATCGGGATAATAAAGGATTATATTTCTGAGAATAATTTAAATTCAGTTGGTATGTGGAATGCAATGCTCCAAAGCACAAAATATATAACTGCCGGCACAAATTTCCCATACAGTAATTACATCAGTCCTATAACACTGATTCATTTGCTTGTTAACAGGCAGCCGCTTGAAACAACACAGGGTAGCATTCCAAATCCAAATCAGAAGCTAAGTGTACTTGATGCAGTGAAAGCATTTACAGTCTATGCAGCTTATTCCGGATTTCAGGAAAACACAAAAGGGACGCTTGAAAAAGATAAATATGCTGATTTTATAGTACTCTCGGATGATATATTCATAATTGATGCAGGGAAAATTAATAACATCAAAGTTTTGAAGACAGTCGTAAACGGTAAGATTGTTTTCGGAAAATAAGTAATGAGCGAAAAACTCACATCACTGTTGGAGATTCTTAACTATTCTGCTAATTTGCTGAAGGAGAAAAATTTCAGTGATGCCAGACTGAACGCTGAACTGCTGATGGCTGATGCACTCAATTGCAGAAGACTGGATTTGTATCTGGAGTTTGATAAACCTTTGCAGAAAAAAGAAACTGAATTATTCAAAAGTCATCTTAAAAGACGGCTGAACAACGAGCCGCTGCAGTACATTACAGGAAAGACCAATTTTTACGGATATGATATACTCGTCGATAAATCTGTACTGATTCCCAGACCGGATACTGAAGTACTTGTCGAAAGACTTCTGAATGATATAAAAGAATCCGGATTAAAAGAAGTAAAAATACTTGAAGCAGGGATAGGTTCAGGCTGTATTGCAATCGCAATTTGTAAAGAGCTTGAAAAAGCAGGAGTCAGCTGTGAATACAGGGGAATTGACTTATCAGAATCTGCCGTTATTTTATGCAAAAAGAATACTGAACTGAATGGCTTAAAGAATATTACAGCTATAAATGGAGATATTATGGAGATTGAGAATCCTGATTATGATTATTTTGTTTCTAATCCGCCGTATATACCACTTACTGAATACAATGAACTTGAAACTGAAGTGAGAGAGTTTGAACCCAAAATTGCTCTAACAGACAATTCAGACGGGCTTACGTACTACAAAAGGTTTTTTGAAATCTATAAGTCCTGCAATGCAAAGTTCTTTCTTGAAATTGCTTATAACGCTAAACCTGCACTGGAAAAGCTTCTTGGTGAATCGGGTATTGAGAATTACACTTTTGCAAAAGATTATAACAACAATTTCAGGATATTAATACTCAGAAGATGATTGCAGTAATTCAAAGGTGCAAAAGTGCATCGGTAGAGATTAACGGAAAAGTTCACAATGAAGTTGGGCAGGGATTGCTGGTGCTTCTCGGAATCAAAAAGGGAGACACTGAAACTAATATTCATAAACTTTCACAGAAATTGCTTGACTTAAGAATATTTGACGATGACAAAGGAGTGATGAACCTGAGCGTTAAGGACATAAAAGGTGAACTGTTAATTATTTCGCAGTTTACTCTGTGTGCAGATAATGGTAAAAGCGGTAACAGGCCGAGTTATATAAATGCAGAAGTACCTGAAAAGTCTGAACCGATGTATCAGTATTTTCTCAAACATACGAAAGAAAATTATTTCGCAGATAAAGTTAAAGACGGTGTATTTGGTGCTGATATGCAGGTTAAACTTATAAACGACGGCCCTGTAACTATAATTCTGGATAAATGAATAAAATAACAATAATAGGAGTTGGTAAAGTAGGCTCAGCACTTGCAATTGAACTTAGTGCTGCAGGATT
>CAIUQV010000403.1 GCA_903901375.1 uncultured Ignavibacteriota bacterium | reverse complement strand
TTCTTATTAATCTCATAAATTCTCCAGGAGCTGTCACGGTTTTCGATACCTGCAAAAAGAATTCTGTTACCGTCCCAGTTAACACACGGCTGCTGAACATCTATTAAACTAATTCCACCGAAAGACATTGTGCTATCTATAAGTGTTGTGATACTTCCGTCTGAATTTCTGATAAGAAGTCTGCCTCCGACTGCCGTGAACCTCGAATGAGCGCCCATGCCGGGAAGCAAACCAGACTGCGGGAAAAGAATGTTACCGTTTAGCTGATGATTCCTTGAAACGAATACAAGAGGAGTGTTAAACGCCTGAGAGTACAAGGCATTTGACACAAAAAGAAAAAACAATATTATAAATATTCTGTGTTTCAAGCTTTTAGTTATAGAGGAACTAATAACTAAACACTCACGTTTTAGAAATAGTTTACATAAATTCAGAAAAACAACAATATAAGGAATTTACAATGAAGAAAGCTCTACTTCTGTGTTTTACATTAGTCATTACATCTTTCTCATTCTCACAGGGATTGAATTCAGTGGCAAGTTCAGGCACGAACAATATACTAGCTGTTGGAAATACGGGAAAGATATTAAAAAGTACTACGGGAGGAAGCAGCTGGAATTCATTCACAATCAATCCTGCGGTAAATTACAAATCAATCACACAGACCGGGAATTACTATTTTATAACAGGCGATAACGGAAAAATTTATAAAACAGTAATAACCGAACTGAATTTATCAGAATACAATACAGGGATAACGACTTCTTTAAATTCTGTTTTTTTTTACGGATTCGCTAAACGGATTTGCCTGCGGCAATAACGGAGTAATAATCAAAACCACAAACGGCGGTATAAACTGGGCAAACATAAACGGCGGAGTGCAAAACATTAGACTGAATGCATTATCCTTTAAAAATACATCGAACGGAATAGCTGTGGGAGACAGCGGCATTGTTTATCTGACGACGAACGGCGGAGTGAACTGGATTTTACAAGCATCTTTAACAACAAGAAATCTGACAGATGTAAAATATTACAACGAAGGAATTACTATAGCTGGAGAATACGGAATTATAATCAGAAAAGATAATTCGGGTAGTTTTACACTGATAAATTCAAGAACCAATTCTGATATACGAAGTATTGCAGGAACATATTCCAACAGTCACGTATGCGGAGGCGGAGGATTTATAAGGAATAATAATAACGGGTCTGATAATTACTTCAACTTTGAGATAAATCCGATGATGGCAAATTTAGTTGATATAATTTATCCGGATTCACTTACGGGATATGGTATAAGCAGTTTGAATGATGCAATAATTAAGACTACGAACGGCGGAACGAGCTGGGACCTGACAGCAGGAACGACAATGAGCATAAGCTGGGCATCTAAACTGGTAACTTCGGGCGGTATAGGAAATAATCTTTGCCAGCATCCAACTGACAGGAATTCGATATTTGTGATGTACTACAACAGAGTTTATGTAAGCAGAGACAAAGGAGAAACCTGGACACAAATATCTACAACAACACTCGGCAATGCAACACACAGTTTTTATGTTAGTCCTTTAGATACTAACATCTGGGTAGCAGCGATTGAAAGCTCCACGGACAAAGTGATAAGGACAACTGATTACGGAGTTACCTGGACAACAATATTAAGCCAGAACTTCAGTAACTACGGGCAACCACTTGAGATGGACCAGAACAATCCATCCACATTTTATTTTGCACCGGACGGAGGAGGATTTTATAAATCAACGGATACAGGAGCAACATTTACTGAAATATCAGGAATGTATGCTTTCAGGAGTCCGTGCGATATAATAATAATGCACGACAGTTCAAACGTAGTATTCGTAGCAGATGGAGTAACGGGTTCAGGACTCGGCGAAATACACAGGTCGTCTAACGGAGGAGTTAACTGGATAAAGGTGCATACAAACACTTCATCGAGCGAAATACCTGCAATGTCGAATTCTGTATTTGAAAAGAGCAAAATGTATGCGACAAACTGGAGCGGAGGTTCTATTTACTGGTCGCAGGATTACGGAAAAACATGGTCATTGCTAAGGACAAACTCAAGTTCAGGCTGGGCAACAGACGTGTGCAAAGAAGACCCAACGATGATACTGACCGGTTCATACGGTTCAGCAACATATCTATCTACAAACAGCGGAGCAAATTTCAGCACTTATGCGTCAGCAGGCGGAGCGGGTGCAGGAATGCTGATACCGAGCAGAGGATGCCTACTGAATATGATGACGGGCGGATTGTACAAGCTGAAGGTTGATTATTCTGTTGTGACCGAAGTAAATGAAAACACTATATCTTCATCAATACCAATGAATTTCAGTCTTTACCAGAATTATCCAAATCCGTTTAATCCGGCAACAAGAATTAAATTTGATTTACCGAAATCAGGAAAAGTTAAACTTGAAATTTTTGATAACCTCGGCAGAGCAGTGCAGACATTGGTTAGCGGGTACAGGAATGCAGGTGTGTATGAAATTAATTTTGACGGCAGCAAATTAAGCA
>CAIUQV010000402.1 GCA_903901375.1 uncultured Ignavibacteriota bacterium | reverse complement strand
GGAAAAATAGGCGGTGAAAACGTGAAGTTTGTAACATCAGTAACATTCCCGACGCTTATAAGCGGAACTCCGTTATTTGGTTTCAACACATACACCGTTTCAATGGGCATACAGGGATCATTCTCATTTTGAAAAAGATACACCCCGTCTTCGTCGTACCCATCTCGAGAGGGGAATCTATTAAAATGTATGGAATAAAAACTGACATATAATCCCTAAAGGGATAAGAAGATTTAAGACCTTCAAACCTACTGACATATAATCCCTGACGGGATAAAAAGATTTAAGACCTTCAAACCTACTGATATATAATCCCTAAAGGGATATTTCTCTCATTGTTTATTTAAACCCCTTTAGGGGTTATATATTAGTAGCCAATGAAAGCACCCACACCCCAACCCCTTTAGGGGTTGCATGTTAGTTGAAAGAAACCCACCCCCCGGCTTTGCCGTACCCCTCCGGAGGAGGGGAATCAGAGCAATATTGTTTCAAGCAGGAATGCTTGATCTACAAATTTATTCGGTGGAGGGGAATCAGAGCAAAATTGTTTCCGGCAGGAAAACAGAAGGCAAAAACAATTTTGTCATTTATGCATTTCCCTTAATATATGATACACTTTCCCGCATAAATAATAAGGGAGGTTAATTAATCTAAATTTATTACCTTTATTTGTAACGGTGTTTGTAATCTCAAACTCTCCTGAATAGAATCTAATTGCAGTTTCAAATTTTGTTTCATCAATAAACTGATTTAATGATTTCAGATGTCCGGCTGCATTTGATTTTACCTCAACAGGAATAATCCTGTTATCAAATTTAATTAAAAAATCTATTTCAGCATCCGACTGCTTTTTTTCTCTAGTCCAGAAAATTAAATTTGATTCGGGTGAATTATCCAGGCAGGTTAATTCCTGTCCGATAATTTGTTCAGATATTCTGCCTTTGAAAATCGAAGAAATATCCTTTGCCTGATATATTTCCTTTTCCAGACCGCAGGAAAAATTAACTAATCCAGTATCCAGCAGCTGCAATCTCGGCGATTTTTTCCTGTCACTAATTAAAGGTAAAACGGTTTTGGTTGCAGGATAAATCAATTTTAGCAACATTGCTTTTTCGAGAATTCTGAAGGCTTCTCCGACTTCCCTCGAGCGATAACTTGTATTACCGAAACCATTAAATTTAATTCTTTCTCCCGCATGGTAAAAAGCATTATCGATTAAATGACGGATTAAGTTTATCTTTGTTTCTGATTTACCATATTTTTCAACATCATCTTTATAAGATGTAACCAGATTTGTAATAATATTCTTTACAGATTTAAAATTCTTATCAGCAATATATGATTTTACAACTTCAGGCATTCCCCCGATTAAAGAATAAATTTTAAATATCTCAGACAGTTTATTGTGTGCATAATCCGGAATAACGTTTGAATTCCATACATCAAACACATTCTGCTCACCACTTGCAAGCAAAAATTCTTCAAAACTAAACGGATGAAGTACAAGATATTCAACTCTGCCAACGGGGAAACTTATATGTTTATCTATTAATGGTTCCAGAAGAGACCCTGCAGCAATCACACATAGCTCGGGTGTTTTTTCATAAAAATAACGTAATAAGTTTACAGCTAAAGGAGAATTTTGTATTTCATCAATAAAGATTAATGTGTCAACTTGATTCTTATCAGCATTCTTTAAAAAGAAGATTGCATCTAATGTCTTATCAAAACCCTGATCAGCATTAAAAATATTCCTGTCAGCAATATCATCTAAGTTCAAATAAATGTATTGTGAAAAGTTTTTAGCGAAAGAGTTTACCAGTGTTGTTTTTCCAACCTGCCGTGCACCCCGTAAAACTAATGGTTTTCTCGAATTATTCGATTTCCATATAATTAAATCCTCTAAGAGCTTTCTTTTAAATACTGCCATATTTCAATAATTTTCTTCAGATAGGAATAATATATACAAATATTGTCACAAAGTCAGGGTAAAATAAGGGAAAATTTGTCACAAAGTCAGGGTAAAATAAGGGAAAATTTGTCACAAAGTCAGGGTAAAATATAAAAAATGTTAATTTAAAGAAGAAAAACATCGTTTATTATCAACCCACCCCCGGCTTCGCCGTACCCCTCCGGAGGAGGGGAATCTTTGACCCGAGAGGGGAATCAGAGCTTTGCTGTTTGTTTCAAGCAAGAATGCTTGAACTACAATGTATTCCGAAGTGGGGAATCAGGGCAATATTGTTTCCGCGATGTATCCCACTCTCTCTCTTTTCAATAAAAAATGAATTGAACATAAACATATAACTAACTATAATGTCAGATAAAACTAAATTTTCCCTGAAATGAATAAAAACAGTTTATACATCATAACAAGCACACTCACACTTGCATTAGCAATGATATTCTCATCCTGTGCAACAGTACTCTACACG
>CAIUQV010000401.1 GCA_903901375.1 uncultured Ignavibacteriota bacterium | reverse complement strand
CCCCTGCCTGTATGGTATTATCTTGACGATAAAGGCAAGGAGGTTTATGAATGTATCGGAAGTATTGAAGAACTAAAGAAAAAATCTACAAACTTTGATGAGGTTTACAAAGATATACCTTTTGATTTACATAAACCATACATAGATAGTATAAAGCTTGTATCGGAATCTGGCAAGGAAATGAAACGGGTACCGGAAGTAATTGATTGCTGGTTTGACAGCGGCTCTATGCCTTTTGCACAGTTTCACTATCCATTTGAAAATAAGGAATGGTTTGAGGAAAATTATCCTGCGGATTTTATAGCTGAAGGCGTAGACCAGACAAGAGGATGGTTTTATTCTCTGCATGCAATAGGCACGTTTTTATTCGATAAACCTGCTTACAGGAACTTAATCGTTAACGGTTTAATTCTGGATAAGCACGGGAAGAAGATGAGTAAGTCGGTTGGAAATGTAGTGAATCCGTTTGATATGATGGATAAACACGGAGCAGATGTTTTGAGATGGTACTTAGTGGGTAACTCCCCTATCGGAAAATCGAAGAACTTTAACGAAGACGAAATGGTTGACGTAAAGAATAAATTCTTCGATACATTAATCAACACATACAAGTTCTTTGTACTTTACTCCAACATGATAGGTTTTGATTATACCACATCGGAAAAAGTAGAAGTAAACAAACGGCAGGAAATTGACAGATGGATAATATCAAAGTTAAACTCAGTTAAGAAAAAGTATTTTGAGAACCTTGAAGGTTATGAAATAACTAAAGCTATAAGAGTTGTACACGATTTCACTATAGACGAACTTTCAAACTGGTTTGTGAGAAGAAACAGGAAAAGGTTCAGATACCCTGAAAATGATTCAGATAAAAACTCGGCATATCAAACATTGTTTGAATGCCTTTTAGAGATTGTAAAGATGACCGCACCTGTCTCACCTTTCATAGCGGAGAAATTATACAGCAATCTTCTACCAAATGAAGGATCCGTACATTTAAGCGAATTCACTAACTTTGACAAAGGTTTAATCGTAAATGAATTAGAAGAACAGATGTCAATGGCACAGGAGATAGTTTACCTTGTCAGATCAGTGAGAGTGAAAAATAACCTGAAAGTACGCCAACCATTAAGACAATTATTAGTACCGGTTTTAAGCGAAGAAGAAAAGAATAGATTATTAAAGGTGAAAGATATTATCTTAGAGGAAATAAACGTAAAGGAACTGAAGATACTTGAAGGTGATTCTGATATTATAATAAAGAAAGCAAAACCAAACTTCAAATCAATCGGGCCTAAATTTGGTAAAGAAGTTAAACAGGTACAAAAATTAATTCTGAACTTTGATAAGTCAGATATATCTGAGATTCAAAAGTCAGGATCTGTCATAAAAGAAGGATTTACTTTCACAAGTGATGATGTAGAATTATTTACTGAAAACATTGAAGGATGGATCGTTGAATCGAACAATAATATAACTATTGCACTGGATACAAAAATTGACAAAGAACTTGCCGACGAAGGATTTGTCAGGGAATTTATTAACAGAGTACAGAATTTCAGGAAGAATAATGATTTCGAAGTAAACGATAAAATCAATATATTTGTTAAAACAAATGACGATATTAACAGTATCTTAAGAAATAATATAGGATTTATAAGCAAAGAAGTGGGTTGCGCAAAATTAGAAAACATAATTTTAGAAGGAAAAGAGTATATTAATACAGATATAAATGATGTATATTGCGAGTTTTATATTGAGAAAATTTAAAATTAAAGAATATAGTTATGGCAAAAGTTAAATCTAAAAAACCAGTTAAGAAGCAGAATAAGGCTGTTAAGAAAGCTGTGTCTCAAAAGAAAAAAGTAACAGTAAAAAGTGCTTCAAAAAAGGTTGCGAAAAAAGTTAACGTCAGGAAAGCAGCGAAACAGAATGTTAAAAAAGCAGTAGTAAGAAAAGCTGTAAAAAAATCACCTGCGAAGAAAGTTATTAAAAAAACTGTTGCAAAAAAAGCTGCGAAGAAAGCGATAATAACGAAAACTGCTTCAGTTCAGAAATCAACAAAAAAAGCTGTTGCAATTCAGATGCCGGCTGAAAGAATTCCACATAAAAAAGCAGAGATAATAAAACAAAAAGCAAAGAAAATTAAAATTTACAAAAAGAACAGTAAAACAAGATATACAGTAAAGGAACTTCTTCATTTCAAAAAATTGCTTCTTGAGGAGAAAGATAGAATTATTGCCAGTGCTCGCGCTAATATGAGAACACTCGTAGACAGTGAATCAGGCGAATACGTTGGTGATGATTCCTCATATGCATCACATATGGCAGAACAGGGAACGGATGAAATGGAAAGAGAAAAGAATTATATGTTCGTTCAAAGAGATGAAAAATATCTTGGTTACATTGAAGAAGCTCTTACAAGAGTTGACCAGGGAACTTATGGCTTATGTATCGATTGTATTGATGAACCAAAGAATTTATGTGCAACCTGTCCTTTGATTCCAAGAGAAAGACTCGAAATAGTTCCTATAACACAGCATTGTATAGAATGCAAAAATATTAGGGGTTAATAGTTAATTGAGAGTTTTTTATTTATCGCTGGCAGTAATATTATTAGATCAGATTACAAAGTTAAAAGTAAAAGGTATTAAAATACCTTTTCTAAACATTAATATTGAAGGAATGACTCTGGGTTCAAGTTTAGAAGTTTTCGGAAATTTTTTCAAGATTACTTTTATTGAAAACCCGGGAATGGCTTTTGGTTTAGAGCTTGGAAGTAAATTAATACTTTCAATTTTTACCTTAGTAGCCACAGTACTTATTATATATTTTATATACAAAAACAGGAATGAAGGTGTGTATTTAAGGTTATCTCTCGCTTTTATACTTGGTGGAGCAGTGGGAAACCTTATAGACAGATTATTTTATGGGGTTATTTTTGGATATGCTCCGTTATTTTATGGAAAGGTTGTAGACTTTTTTCATTTCAATATACCCGATTTTAATCTGTTTGGAAAATCATTTTATTCGTGGCCGATTTTTAATGTTGCAGACATTTCAGTCACAGCAGGGTTTCTGATGATTTTGCTTGGTTATAACAAGATATTTAAAAAGCAAAGTGCTGCCGGTGAAACAGACAGCACTCATGAAAATTCAGTTATTTCTGATTTTGATGAAAATCCGGTTGAAGTATTAGAATCTGAAACTGCTGACTCTTCGTCATATACATCCGGAACAGAGGTGAAAAAAGATTTACCTTCCTAGACTATCTAAATAGTCCTTTTTCTTTAATAAATCTTCTTCACTTTCAACATGTTTTTCGTCTGGTACACAGCAATCTACCGGACATACTGCAGCACATTGAGGTTCATCATGAAATCCTTTACATTCTGTACATTTATCTGGTACTATATAGAAAAAGTCATTAGAGAAAAAACCTTCTGCACCTGAGGGTGCTTTATCATTTTCAGAATAATTTGTACCTGCTAAAGCCCAGCTTGCACCACCCTCGTAAATTGCAGTATTTGGACATTCAGGCTCACAAGCTCCGCAGTTTATACATTCTGATGTTATCACTATTGCCATAATTAACTCCTTTTAATATAAATTATAAATAATGATTAAATTACATTATTTTTTAGTAATTTTCCATATAATTAGAAGAAACTGCAGAAATAATAGTATAAAACCTTATCTGAGCGGAAAAAAGCTTAAAATATGCAAGAAATTAAAGATTTATGATGCCAAAAATGAATTGATTTATGAATATTATTTGTTCTTATATTATGTTAAATTATAAGTTGTTTAAAAATTTTAATGCATTATGTTAAAGATATTATCAAAGTTTTTTCCAAGCAAACACGAGAAAGATGTTAAATCGGTTCAACCCTTAGTTGATGAGATTAACCGTTTATACACAGAATACAATTCGCTGACCGACGACGAATTGAGGGCAAAAACCCAGGAATTGAAAGACAGAATTAAATCTGAAGTCAAAGATCTTGAAGATAAAATATTTGAGTTAAAAGAAAAATTAAAGACCGACATCGAGCATGAAGAAAGGTATGCTGTATACGATGAACTCGACGAACTTAATAAAGAATATTACGAAACTATACATTCAACCCTTGACGAAATTCTCCCTGAAGCATTTGCAATTGTAAAAGATACTTGCCGCAGACTTGTCGGAAAAGAATGGGAAGCAGCAGGCACAAAGATAAAATGGAACATGGTTCCGTTCGATGTTCAGTTAATTGGTGGTATCGTCCTGCATCAGGGGAAAATATCTGAGATGGCAACTGGTGAAGGTAAAACCCTCGTTGCTACACTGCCTTTATTTCTTAATTCTCTTGCGGGAAAAGGTGTTCATCTTGTGACTGTAAACGATTATCTCGCTAAACGTGACAGCGAGTGGATGGGAGAAATTTTCAAGTTTCACGGACTTACAATTGGAGTCATACTGAATGACCTTAGTTCTGAAGTCAGAAGAAAAAATTATAACTGCGATATTACTTACGGAACAAATAACGAATTCGGATTTGATTACCTTAGAGACAATATGGTTGTCGATGTTGAACATCTTGTTCAGAGAGAACACTTTTATGCTATAGTGGATGAAGTTGACTCAGTGCTTATTGACGAAGCAAGAACACCGCTTATAATTTCGGGGCCTGTAGAAGCACCTACGCATAAATTTGACGAAATGAACACAAGGATAAAGCGTGTGGTCGAAGCTCAAAAGAACTTAATCAATTCGCTTACTGCTGAATGCGAGAAAATACTTGCACAGGAGAAACCAAGTGCTGAAGAACTCGAAAAAGCCGGTTTGTACTTGCTCAGGTCTAACCACGGATTCCCTAAACATAAAAAGTTGCAAAAACTTCTATCAGAGCCTTCCAATAAGAGACTGATGCTGGATACCGATAATTTTTACAACAGGGATAAAGCCAGAGATATGCATATTGTCGATGACGAACTATACTTCATCATTGATGAAAAATCACATATTACTGACCTCACGGAAAAAGGACGTGAGTTCCTAGCACCATCTGCAGTTGAAAGAGATTTCTTTACACTCCCGGATTTGGGTTCAGAAATGGCTATACTTGAAAATGATGCTTCATTATCAGTTGAAGACAGGGAAACAAAAAGAGAACAGCTTTACAAGATATATGCTGAAAGAAGCGATAGACTTCACACAGTTCAGCAATTATTAAAGGCTCACGGACTTTATGAAAAAGATGTTGAGTATGTAATACAGGATGGAAAGATAATGATTGTTGATGAATTCACGGGACGTATACTTTCAGGCAGAAGGTATTCAGAAGGGCTTCACCAGGCAATTGAAGCAAAAGAAGGTGTTAAAGTAGAAAAAGATACGCAAACACTTGCAACAGTTACACTTCAGAATTATTTCAGACTTTACAAAAAGCTTGCAGGTATGACGGGTACTGCGGAAACAGAAGCAACTGAATTTTTTGATATATACAAACTCGATGTAGTGGTTATTCCCACGAATGTAGCTTGCATAAGAGATGATATGAACGACCATGTGTACAGAACAAAAAGAGAAAAGTACAATGCAGTTATCGATGAGATTGAATTAATGAGAAAGAGCAAAAGACCTGTTCTTGTTGGTACTACAAGCGTTGAGGTATCAGAAACTATTTCCAGACTTTTAAAGAGAAGAGGAATTCCTCACGAAGTTCTTAATGCCAAACAGCATCAGCGTGAAGCTCAGATAGTGGCAAACGCCGGTTTACCGGGCTCGGTTACTATTGCAACTAATATGGCAGGTAGAGGTACAGATATTAAACTAGGACCTGGCGTAGCTGAAGCAGGCGGGCTGCATATTATGGGAACAGAACGGCACGAATCAAGACGTATAGACAGACAGTTAAGAGGCCGCGCAGGAAGACAGGGAGATCCTGGTTCTTCTAAGTTTTTCTTGTCACTTGAAGATGATTTGATGAGATTGTTCGGCAGTGAAAGGATTGCCAATGTTATGCAGAGGCTCGGAGTTGAAGACGGCCAGGCAATAGAACATAAAATGATAACAAATTCTGTTGAACGTGCTCAGAAAAAAGTTGAAGAAAATAACTTTGCAATAAGAAAAAGATTGCTTGAGTATGATAATACGATGAATCAGCAGAGAGAGGTTATTTATGAAAAACGCCGTCAGGCTCTTCTTGGCGAAAGGCTTAAAGATGAACTCTTTGAAATGGTTGAAAAGAATGTTGAGAAGATAGTTTCATCTCATTTTCCTGAATCAGATTTGGAAGGACTTGTTGAAGAAGTTCAGAGAACTTTCCTTGTAAGACTTAATCTGACACCAGAAGGTTTCTTAAGCCACGGAGAAGCAGGACTTAAGGATTTAATCCTTAAAGAAGCAAAAGCATTCTACAGAAGAAAAGAAGACAGATATGGTTCTGAACTTATGGGCAAAATCGAAAGATTTGCAATGCTGAGTATTATTGATGACAAATGGAAGGAACATTTGAGGGAAATGGATGACCTTAAAGAAGGTATTAACTTCAGGGCATATGGACAGAAAGATCCATTGGTTGAATACAAGATGGATGGTTTTAAACTGTTCGAATCAATGCTCGATACAATTGCTTTAGATGCTATTAACTTTATATTCAAATTCACTATTCAGTCTCAGGAAGAATCAGAGATTAAAGGACCTAAATCCGTTAGTACATCAAGGATGCAGACCAGACACGATACATCAGAAGGTATGGGATATACAGCACCTTCCAGCTTGGAACCCGTAGAGAATGAAGCTGCAAGAACCGGGAAACATCAGCCGGTTCACGTTGGTGAGAAAGTCGGACGTAATGACCCTTGTCCTTGCGGAAGCGGTAAGAAATATAAAGCCTGTCACGGAAAAGGGCAATGAAGTTTTCAGAGGAAACTATAGACCTTATTCTTGACATTAAAGAATTTTCAGGCGGAAAGCTCAGGAATGAATTCGAGCTTTCCGCACTTATTGAATATACAATTAACAAAGATAACAGAAGTAAATTCGATGATATAATATTCCACGCAAAGTTTCTTAAAGGACTTGCCAAGGTAATGTCCGGGTATAACGAAAGTGAAGATAAGGCTGAGAAACTACTTTTTGAATATACTTCTGAACTAAAGATAATTACAGGATTAATTGAATCAGTATTATCAATGACCGAACCGATTATTAAAGACTCTTTCAATAAAAAATACTTCGAATTGACCCCTGAATGTTTTATGAACCTTAACTTGTTTCTTGAAGACCTTTCTTTATGCAAGGATTATTTCAATGACAGGAAATTTAATAGCTAACTGGTTTTAACTTTCTCTTTTACTCTTATTCGGTTCATTTCATCAAACAACTTGTTTGACTGAACCATAAAAATTTCCAGTTTTGACTGTGTTATCTGAGGAAAAGTATTACCATCTGTCTCTATATGAAGGTAAGGAAGATTCTGTACAGATTCGGGATAACCGTTTCTCTGTAGCTTTCCAAAGCGGTACTTACCGTCAAGCGTCATTTCCTTGCTCAGAATTCCTTCAGCAAGTCTGCTTGGAATACAATTAAAGGGACCGATTGTTATGATACCGCAGGATTCATCCAGAATTTCTCTTAAAGAGAGTCCTACTGTAAGAATACTCTCCCCTATTAACTTCTCGGAAACAAGGTCTTTCCCGAACTCAATAGTCTTTTCAACGTCTATCATTTCAGAAGAACAGAGATTTGATTTACTTAGTATTTTCTTAACTTTCTTTTCAATTCTGCGCTGGACTTTTTCCTTCAGGTACAAAGCTAATTTCTCTTTGGTACTAAGAGCTTTTACTATACTATTCTTCTGGAGATAATTTGTGTAGTAAACGTATTCAGTTATAGGTGCAGTTTTCACAATAAAACCGTTTTCGGTTAAGACTTTTATAAGGTCTAAACGTGAATATTCTTCTCTTCTTACGTATATCTCACCTATTAATGAAACAACCTTGGCTTTTTTAAACTCATATTTAAGGGGAATTTCAGAAACTCTTTCAGCAAGCAATTCAAGCTGTTTATAAATTTTATTTTTGCTTCCTGTCTCAAACATTTTGACTACTATTGCCCATTCACTTTCAAGAATTTTAATACCTTCTGTTTTATTTATTGCTAAAACATTAATTGCATTCTCAATATCGTGAATTGTGTCAGCTATTGTCATACTAAGCCACTGACTTATGAAGAAATCATTGCCAAAATCACTGAAAGAAGATTCATCATCCATGGATATTACACCCGCATTTGTGATACCAGATGTTTGGAGTATATCTTTAAGCCTAGTATGGTACTGCCCTTGTCTGCAAGGACCGTATCCGTGAGGCATAAAGAAAAGGGTTTTCAATCCTGTATCCTTTTTACTTTTCAGATATTCGAGCAAAGAACCGGTCGTCAATAAAAACGGCAGACATTCTTTGCAGGTAGCAACACCCCTGCCTTCTTTAAGCGTTTCAAACGTCGGAACTGGCAATGCTCTGCAATTAACCCCTAAAGACCGGAAAATACCAGCGAATGCCTGAGCACTGAACCTTCCCATAGAAGGAATAAGAACTTCCACATCTTTGGATTTCAATGGGAATTCTTCTCCCTTGTAATTTCTGATATATATATTTTTATCTCTGCTTAATACACTTAGCGAATCATACTCTTCAGGTCCGGTCTTTTCATTTCCATTATTGAGTATCAGATAATTTTTAATAATATCTATAGCTGCTTCTATTCGGGTTTCTACACCTACATCTGCAGTATGGCTGTCGAGTTCCAGCGTTAAAGAAGGTTTTGAACCCATTATTTTCCTGAAATACGGTATGATGAATGAATCGGGTCCGCAGGAAAAGTTGGTAATAAAAACACCGAACAACTGCTTGTGTTCCTTAACAAACCTTGCTGCCGAAAGGATTTCATTACCACTGTACCAGTACATGTTCTCGTACGAAGAATGTTCATCATAAGGTAGAAAATCGTAAGGTATAATCTTGTATCCGTGGGTGGCAACTTTATGAGGAATGTTAAGGTTTGCTTCCTGAGCAAAAGCATTATATGGCCTGCCAAAAAGAACCAGTGCAATTTCATCCGGATTATTCTCGATTTCTTTGAGTACACTTATACCTTTTTCCTTATATTCAACTTTCATTTTCATAAAACTTTCTACTGCATACGAAAAACTCTCATCAAAATCTTTTACTTCAATATTATTTTCCCGAAACATATTAAAGAATACAGATTTTGTGTTCTCAAGCCCCTTAGCAAAATCAAGTACCGGAGAAAGTATAAACGCACTGTTTTCAGTCTCAATCTCATCCCTGAATGTAGATTTTAAGTAATATGATTCACCCTGAACAAAGACGCACATTCTGTTGTACTCAAATTTGTCCCTTCCTTCCATCTGTCCTATATGAGGTAGAAATATATAATCTGCCTGCTTCGAAATAAGATTCTGGAAAAAACCGTGTGATATTTCAATCGGATGACAATAAGAACTCCTTATTTTATCCGAACCTGATTTTTCAACTTTATCCGAGAGAATAACTTCAAATCCAAGTTTAGTTAAAAGATTGTGGTAAAAAGGATACATCGTATTTGTAAGAAGACTCCTGGAAATACCAATCCTTTTTCCTGTTGTATTTTTAGGAACAACATATTTATTAAATACAAAATCCTGTCTTACTTTTACAAGATTATTCTTCTCGGTATCGGCAGAAATACTGCGGCGCTCATTATAATATTTACTGCAGGCACCGCCAAACGGGTACTTTTTACCTTTAATTTCAACCATATTTATGCTGCATTTCATATCGCATTTTTCTTTACCGCCCGCACACGTAAAACTGTTAGTGTATTTAAATTCCCTGTTTATCAGTTCATCAAGATCATATTGTTTTTCTTCATAAAGTCCCAGTTTAATCCGGTTCTTTATTTCAAGTGCGACTCCAAATGCCCCCATTAATCCTGGTTCGGGTGGGACAATGATTTCTTTGCCCGTTAATAATGACATTGCAAACGGAACAGCTTTATTGTAGCATACACCTCCCTGCATAAATACTTTATTACCCACAGGTCTGTTGCCTTTAACCCTGTTTACATAATTTAAGCATATTGAATAAACAAGACCCGATACTATATCTTCCTGATTAGCTCCCTCGTGTCCTGCATTTTTAATATCGCTCGAAATAAAAGCAGCACATTGATCATTAAAATTAATTGGATTTTTCGCCTTGAATGCAATATCTGCAATATCTGTAAAATGTATGTTTAAAGATTCCTTTGCGGCTTCTTCAAGAAAAGAACCTGTTCCGGCAGAACAGGCTTCGTTCATTGCATAATCACTTGCAACTCCGTTCGTCAGATGAGTATACTTTGCGTCCTGACCGCCTATTTCGAATATTGTATCTACTTCAGAATCAAAGAATGCCGCTGCTACAGCATGTGAAATTATTTCGTTTACATCACCGTCTGTAATTGCGTGTAATGCTGCAATATGTCTGCCCGAACCTGTAACACCAATACCGACAATATTGATATTCACGGTTATTTGTTTGTTAAGTTCTTTGTAACATTCCACAGCAGCTTTTACAGGATTTCCATTAGTCCTCAGATAAACTGAAGCAAGAACTGCATCATCCGATTTTCTCAGAATAACTGCTTTTGTTGTAGTTGAACCTACATCCAGTCCAACTACACAAACATCACCTTCAGATGCACTGCACATTTCAATAGTTTTAAAAACTACCTTGGCTTCAGTACTGTCCAAAGGCTTATGAAAAGTAAACTGATGATTGTGCTCTTTGAAAATTTTATCAGAATTGAAATGATGATGTTTATTTAACCCCTCTATTGCTGCTCCCAAAGCTTCAAAATAGGAAGATTGTTCAGGAACTATTGCAAGCGGATATTCCTTTTTTATAAATTCATATACCGATTTATTTTTGGAAACACCACCTATTAATAAAACTCTCTTATACTTTTGTTTGGATAAAAGTTCTACAGTTTTATCAGCAATCATCTTGCTCAAACCGGATACAACATTTGGCATTGGTACCCCTTTGTTTAAAGCATGTGTACAGTCGCTTTTACAGAAAACGGAACACCTTCCCGAAACAGCATATGGATCTTTATTTTCAGATATGCTGACTGCTTCAGTAACAGAAATATTCATCCTGCTTATCTGTTGTAGAAAAAATTCACCTGTTCCGGATGCACACTTATTTCCTGTCATCACATTTTCCAGACTTCCCTTTTCATTTACACTGTATACCATAAAATTCTCGGCTCCCAGACTGGCAATTGCAAGCTTTTGTCCTGCAAGACCCGTAAACCTCAAAGCATTTTCTATGCATTTAGGTTCCGGTACAGCAGAAGCATTTATTAAATTCTTGAATTTTCTCCCTGTTACAACTACTGAATAATTCTTGAAATTTTTGCCCTCAAAATACTTCTTTAAATGTTCTTTCGGGTTGCCTTCGTGAGCGAACTGCTCAACAGACTGAATTTTAGGCATAATACCGCCTGTCATCCTAACTACTGAGACAGTAGCCGATCCTATGCATATTCCCACCGACAATATTTCTTTTTCAATAAACATCTACATTTCTGAAATTAGTTGTGCGCATTTACGCCCGCTGATAACTGCTCCTTCAATCGTAGAGGGCAGTCCTGTATTTGTCCAGTCGCCAGCTAAGAAAAGGTTGCTGATAGAAGTTAAAGAATCAGGCCTTGATTCTTTGCTGTTTGTTTCCGGCAAAAAGGTTGCCCTTTTTTCTCTTAAGTACTTTATCCTTTTAAATTCTATGTTTTTAAATTCCGGAAAATAGTCCCTTATCTCTTGCTCTACTTTTTTACAGACATATTCCTTTGTCATATTAACAAAATCGCTTACAGTATATTCCGGCGCACTTATTATTACAGATATATATTCATCTTTAAAAAATACCCATTGCGAAAATCCGTCAATGATTCCTGCCATACCAAAATAAAACCTGTTGCTGAATCCTTCAGGCATTTTCTCCGGAACAAGAATAACTGAAAGTATAGATGAAGATTTCAATTCTTTATAACCGGTAAAATGCTCTTCAAAAGAACTTTCTGTAAACAATCTTTGAAAATTATAAAATGGCACAGTTGACACATAATAATCCGAAGCAATTAAATCACCATTTTCCATCGTAAGTCCTTTAACATTATTTTTCTCAATTATAAACTGTTTTGCATTACAGCCTGTTTTTAATTCAATCTTATTCTCAGCATATTTAACAAAAGGTGTCGAGAATAATTCACTCAGATTTTCAGCAGGTATAACGAGCGAAAAAGCCGTAGGATACTCAAATGCCTTCACAAGAACATTATAAAATAATTCAGCATCTATATATTCAGGTGACGCATTAAATACTGCAAAAGCAAACGGTTCCCAGAAATACTTCTTAAGATTATCTGTCTGCTTCAGATAATCAAGAAGCCAGCTTAGTTTTTTTCCTTTAATTCTTTCGGGAAAATCAATCTCTATCATTTCTCTCAACCTGAGCAGCTTCAACTTATCTTTAACATTTAGTGGAGGATAATTCATAAACCCTTTAGCAACAGATAGTAATGGTTCATCACCTTTTGCAAAAAACTCAAGCTCAGTTCCGTTTTTTTCCTTGAAGAAAACGTGCAGGTTTTGTGTCATGTGCAAATCCGGCATCTTGTTCATTTTTTGTAAAAGTTCAAAAGTGTTTTCGTACCAACCTGCCAGAATATGCTGTCCGTTATCAAGTGTCAGACCTGTTTCAGCGTCAAAATAGCTGAATGCACGGCCTCCAAGTTTTGCTGATCCTTCAAACATTTTTACATCATAACCGTTTTCTTTTAGATAAACCGCTGCAGCAATACCCGATATTCCTCCTCCGATAACTGTTACAGTTTTTGACATTATTATCCTTACGACAGTTTATGTTTTAAAAAGATACTCAGTGATATAACAATCTTTCTTATTTTGGATATTCGTAATTCTTTTCCATAAACATTAAATCCCGAATCTTTTATCTTTTCAAGCAGCAAATAATATATTTTCCCCATAATCTCTGCCGCGATCATATTGCTCTTATCTTCATCGGAAAGGAAAGTATATGCTTTTTCAAAAACCTCCTTAACCCTGTTGTATTCGTATTCCATTAGTCTTCTAAAATTATCATTAAAAACAGAGTTCATAATCTCAGTTTCTGTATATCCGAATTTCTTAAAGTCTTCAAGAGGAATATATATCCTGTTATTAAGTGCATCTTTTTTCACATCCCTCAGAATATTCGTTAATTGCAGTGCAAGACCAAGATACTCGGCATATTTTTTCGTATTTTCATTTTTGTAACCGAATATTTCTATCGACATTAAACCTACAGCCGAAGCAACACAGTAACAGTACTTTTTCAGTTCATCATAAGTCTCATACCTGTTTTTATAAATATCCATTTCCATTCCTTCAATTAAATCAAAGAATGGTTTATGTGGAATTCCAAAGAAATCAATTTGTTTTCTTAATATAGTAAAGAAATCATCGTTTGCTCCATTGTTCAAAGAACTTATTAATCTGTTTTTCCATTTCTCAATTTCTATAGTCTTCTGTTCAACAGACATATTTTCGTTATCTGCAATATCATCAGTATATCTGCAATAAGCATAAACAGTCCTTAACCCTTCTCTCTTTTCCTTGTTAAGAAATACAGATGAATAGAAAAAATTCGTCTTGCTTTTTTTCATGACATCCAGTACTTCTTTATTACTATTATTGCTGTTACTCATCAGAACACCGACGTAAATAGTATTTTCGCTTTATCCGTTTTAGACAATTTAACCCTGGATGATAACACCTTATAATTGGATAACCTTATCAATTCCAGCACTTTCATTCCGCCTTTTACAGTAGCCTTAATTTCCATCCTTAATCTACCGTTAAGCAAATTCACAAGCTCTTTTCCCTCTGTAAACATTCTGTCTGCTCTATCAACCAAGTCTTTCATCACTTTTTTAAAATTGTCATTTTCTATCCTAAGATACAAATCTTCTTCTTTGTAACCATATTTATTCATCATTTCCGATGGTATGTATATCCTGTTCAAACGTAAATCAACTGAAACATCCTGCCAGAAATTGGCAAATTGAAGTGCAGAGCAGATTTTATCAGATAATACGAACATATGTTCATCGGTTTCGTAATCGTATCCAAATACTCTTAACACCAGTCTTCCAACAGGATTCGCAGAATTTTCAGCGTAATCCATTATATCTTCATATTTATCATAACGGCTGACGTATACATCATGTTTAAAAGCTTTAAGCAGATTCAGTAAATCATCTTTTCGCAAATCAAGTTCTCTTATTGTATTGTGAAGAGCCGTAAAAATATTCCTGAAATGTATATCTAGTGTATCGTCATAATCTTCATAATTTAAAAGTAAATCTTCCATAAAATCAAGTTTGTCCGTCTTATCTTCAGGCTTAAGGTAAACAGAATCTGCTATATTATCAGCCGTCCTCGCAAAAGCATAGATGCTATAAATGAAATTTCTCTTGCTTTTAGGTATAAGATAAGATGCTACGGGAAAATTCTCGTAATTACTCTTCGTCAAATTCTCACAATAATAATATGATGCTTCTGTAAAACTGATAAATGTATAATTTTGATTGTTAAATGAACTTAAAATATTGTAAATATATATTAAATTGTCTATACATAAAAAGAATTATAAAAACTGTCTTAATATGGTTGAAAAAGTTATAATGTTCGGCGGTTCTGGCTTCCTGGGTAAAAGGCTTACTTCGAGAATCAAAGATGATTACCATGTTATTTTGGCTACGAGAAGCAAAAATATAAAGCAGGATATAAATAATGCTGAATATGTTCATTATGACGAGAATTTGGAATCTGTTCTGAGTATAATTGATGGTTCTGATATAGTTGTAAATTTCTCAGGTGCATCCATCGCGGGTAAAAGATGGAACGATGAATATAAGAAAGTTATGTACGACAGCAGAATAAATACAACTGAACTTATTACGAGAGCAATTAATAAAAGCACTAAAAAGCCACATACATTAATCAGTACATCTGCCACAGGTACATATAGTAACAGAGGCAGTGAATTACTCACCGAAGAATCTAAACCAGGTAATGATTTTCTGTCTAATCTTTGTATAAACTGGGAAAAAGCTGCTCTCAAATCAGTAGAATATGGAGTAAGAACAGTCTGTATTAGAGTTGGTGTGGTTCTCGATGAAAAAGAAGGTGCTTTTATTAAAATGGTTCAACCGTTCAAGTATTTTGTCGGCGGTAAACTTGGAAACGGATCACAGTATTTTCCCTGGATTCATATAAACGACATTGTGAATATATATAAAGAAGCTGTAACCAATAAATCGGTCTCTGGTATTATTAATGGTACTGCTCCAAACCCAGTTACAAATTCTGAATTCAGCAAAACACTTGGGAAAGTTTTACATCGACCTGGTATTTTTGCGGTTCCAAAATTTGCATTAAAGGTTTTAACTGGCGAGTTTGCTGAATTCCTGCTTGCAAGCCAGAGAGTAATTCCTGAAAAACTAATAACTTCTGGATTCAGGTTTGAATTTGATAATATCGAACAGGCCATTAAAAACATAACAAACAGATAATTGAAATATCTCGAATCCATATTACTTTCATTCGCAAATAATTTCTCTGAAGATTTCAGTGATTATGAGCAGTTAAAATCAGGAGTTTCAGATAAATTAATCATTAGAATTAAAACACATGCAAAGAACTTCATCGGTATATACAACTCGTACTCGAAAGAGAATATAACCTTTCTTGAGTTCACCAGAGTATTCGCAGGTTTAAACCTGAATGTACCGGAAGTGTTATATGTTTCAGATGATTTCAAAGTATATTTTCTTAGCGACCTTGGGATGGACACTCTTCACGATACTATTAATAGAATTGATGACAGAAGTAAATTACTCTCGCTATATAAGAAAGCACTTGAGCACCTCATTAAGTTTCAGTTCTATGGCAGGGATAATATTGATTTTTCTTTATGCTTTGAAACAAGGGTTTTTGATAAAGAACAGATTTATCTTGATACAGATAAATTTGAATCATTTTACGTGGATAAATTCCTTAACTGCAAAAGCAAGTTTCACAAGGATAGTTTTATTAATAATATTCTGAAACATACCGTAAAAGTTTCTGATAACTATTTTATGTACAGGGATTTTCAGCCAAGAAATATTGTTCACAGCAACAACGATTTGTATTTTGTAGATTATCAGTCTGGACGGTTAGGTCCTCCGCAGTATGACCTTATTTCATTTTTATATTCAGGTAGTATTGATGTAACCACAGAAGAAAGAATATTACTTTCAGAATTCTATTTTGATGAATTTAGCAAATACGTTAATTCTGATAAGCACAGGCAATTGGCAACACTCGACTATTTTGCCCTTTTAAGGATTATTCAGGTTCTTGGGAGTTATTGTTATTCATATTTCGCAAAAGGTAATAAAGATATATTAAAGAAGATTCCTACTGCTATAAACAACCTTAGAAATCTTAAACTTGAAGATGTATACTTACGGCTTGTTCAGGAATTTATACTGGAAAGCCATTTTACTCATACCTCAAAGCATCAATAGGATTTAGCTTTGCCGCTTTATAAGCTGGGTATACTCCGAATATTAAACCAACAATTGTACAGATAACTAGACCTATAACTATCCAGTCAACCGGGATAACTACCGGTGAACTAAGATAAATCGCTAATAAATTACCTGACATAATGCCAAGCAGTATCCCTACAATTCCACCCATAAGAGAAAGGATTACAGCCTCAATTAGAAACTGGTACAAAATATTTTTACGCTTTGCCCCAATAGACTTTCTGATACCTATTTCTTTTGTCCTTTCAGTTACCGAAACAAGCATTATATTCATAATACCGATACCTGCCGCAAGCAAAGCAATAAACGATATAAAACCTGCACCGTATTTGAAATACTTTGTAAATGAACTTACCTGTGATATAAGAGATTCGTTTGAATATATTTCAAAATTGTTATCCTCTCCCGGTTTCACTTTTCTTATAACTCTCATCATACCCGTTATATGTTCAACTGTTTCATTGTACAGGTCTCTGCTTTGTGCCTGAACTGCAATGTTTATGGAATGATGTTCTTCACCTCTGTAAATCTGCAGTGTTTTTGTGATTGGCACTAATGCGATATTATCCCTGCTCTGTCCGAAACTTTCTCCTTTTGATTCCAGTACACCGATAACAGTAAATTCATTCTTGTCCAGTATTATTTTCTTGCCGATAGGTGTTTCTTTCGGGAATAACTTATCAACTACTTCCATTCCTATTATAGCTACAGAACTTGCACTGTTCATTTCAGAGTTTGTAAAATATCTTCCCTCTTTAATCGTATAATCATTGCATGGAAGAAAATCCATATTAACTCCACCAAGCTGCATATTTGGGTTTGTTGCTGTCTGACCGTTCTTGAATACTTTTCCGCCTTTCCAGTCTTCAAGGGAAATATACTTGTACATCGTAGCTCTTTCCATCAGCTGAATGCCCTGCTCATAAGTGATATCAGGTCTGTTCCTGAATTTCATTCCCGGAGGCCCGCCGAAATTCACGGCTGGGAATTTCTGTATCTGAAAGGTATTACTGCCAAGCTGACTTAAACCTGAATCTATCCCTGACTGTAGTGCATTCAATAATGTCATTATAGCAATAATTGAAAATACACCAATCGCAATACCGGCTAATGTTAGCGAAGTTCTCAGTTTATTGCTTTTTATTGTATCTACCGATAATTTAAATGTTTCACCTATTATCATAACTATTCATACCTTAAAGATTCAACTGGATCAAGTTTAGCAGCATTGTATGCAGGGAAAAAGCCCGATAAAACACCGAATAACATTGAAATAAATAATCCCAGCACAACTACCCATAGGGGCATTGCCGTAGGAAGTACAAATGCATCTATGATTAAACTTATTGGAAATGATATCATCAGTCCTATCATTCCGCCGCCGAGACAAATAACCGTCGACTCTATCAGAAATTGTATAAGAATCGTCCTTCGTCTTGCACCAATTGCTTTACGGATACCTATTTCTTTGGTTCTTTCTTTCACCGAAACAAACATGATATTCGCAATTCCTACTGATCCCACAATGAGCGAAAGCCCGGTAATAAGAAGACCTATAATTTTTATTAATGAAGTAAGCTGATTGTAAGTATCTTTAAAAGCAGCCTGTTCATTCACTCCGAAATCATCTCTTCCTCCTGGCGGAATTTTACGCGCCTTCCTCATTATGGATTTAACTTCTTCCTTCGTTTCATCAAGATTATTTATATCGCTTGCTTTGATATTAATTGATATGCTTCTTCTTGTTCCGAAAAGTTTATAGAATTTTGTTATCGGTACTATTACCCTGTTATCAAGACTGAATAAGCCAAGCATACTTCCCTGTTTTTCAACAACACCTACAACACGGAAGGAATAAGTCCCGACTTTTATAATTTTACCTATAGGATTGACGTTACTGAAAAATCCATTTTTTACATCCGCTCCGATTAAACATACCGGATAACCTCCTTCAGACTCTTTTGAAGTAAAAAACCTTCCCTCGTCAACATTTAGTCCAACTGTTTTCTGATATTCCTCAGTAGTTCCGATTATAAATACACTTTCAAGACTTAAACTGCCATACTGAACAGTTCTCATTGAGCCGACTGATGGACTTACTGAAGTAGCTGTTTGTATATATTTATTCAGGTATTCATAATGCGAAAGGTTTAGGTCTTTTCTGTTCCTGTATACTTCAAAATCTTCCCTGCCGAACCACTCAAATTTCTGAACGTACAATACATCCGCTCCTACAGAAGCAATACTCGATTCAAACGCCCTGTTTATACCCTCTATCGCTGTCTGCATTAACGTCACTGCCGTAATACCTATAACAATTCCTAGTGCAGCAAGAATAGAACGCATCTTATTGCTTGTTATTGCATTATAAGCAATAATAAAACTCTCTTTTATTTCCAGCAGAAAATTCATTCGTCAGTGTTTCACTGTTTGATGTGTATCCGATTCAATCATTCCGTCACGTATCTTTATTATTCTGTTTGCATGCTTAGCTATATCTTCTTCGTGCGTTACAAGAATTATTGTATTTCCCTTACTGTTCAATTCTGCAAAAAGAGCCATTATTTCTTCACCGGTTTTTGTATCCAGGTTACCTGTTGGTTCATCAGCAAGAATGATAGACGGATTATTGACTAGTGCCCTTGCTACTGCTACACGCTGCCTCTGTCCTCCGGATAATTCATTCGGTTTATGTTTCATTCTGTCTGCAAGTCCCACATTCGCTAAAGATTCCTCAGCACGTTTTATTCTTGCAGATTTGGAAAGTCCTGAATATATAAGCGGCAGTTCAACGTTATGAAGTGCATTACTTCTCGGGAGAAGGTTAAATGTCTGAAAAACAAATCCTATTTCCTTATTTCGTATTTCTGCAAGCTCATCGTCGTCCATATCGTGAACTGATTTACCGTTCAGAACGTAATCTCCCGAAGTAGGTGTATCAAGACAACCAATAATGTTCATCAGTGTGGATTTACCCGAACCGGAAGGACCCATAATGGCAACATATTCATTTCTCTCAATAACAACATCAACCCCCTTGAGTGCGTAAAGCTTTTCTTCACCCATTTCGTAGAGTTTAACAATATTCTTTATATCAATTATTGTGCTCATTATTATTCTTTATCCTTTTTCACGGATTTCTTTTCGTTATTAACCTTAACTTTCATATTATTTTCAAGGTCTTTATTGATTGCTTTAAAACTTCCTTTAATCACTTCCACACCCTCAGGTATTCCTTCGATAACTTCAATGTATGCATCGTTGCTGATTCCGGTTTTCACTTCTTTCTTTATCGAGGTTCCATTTTCCACGATAAACACTATCTCTTTAGGCTTTTGCTTCTTCATTATCTTTTCGTCTCGCTGGCTCGAAAGGTTATCAGGCATTGATTTATCTTTCTCATCACCTTTAAGCGTCATCTGCCCCTGCATATCATCTTCGCGCGTAGTAACCGACTGTATAGGTACTGCAATAACGTTATCCTTCTTCTGTACCTCTATGTCAACTGTGCAGCTCATTCCTGGTCTGAGTTCATAATCTTCCTTATTCACTCTTATTTTCACTATAAAATTCACAACCTCTTCCTGTGTACCTGTATTTTTTGCCTTTGCAGTATTCGCTATTTCATAAACATATCCTGTAAATGTCTTTCCCGGGAATGCATCTATCTGAATTCTTGCTGTATCACCAAGTTTCACAAGTGTTACGTCTGTTTCACCTACTTCAACCTGGCATTCCATCGCATCAAGGTCAGAAATCGTCATAATCTGTGAACCAATATTATATGAAGTTCCGAGTACTTTTTCACCCTCTTCATTGTTTAACTGAGTGACTGTCCCCGACATAGGAGCATTTATCGTCGTTTTTGATACATCGTATTCAACCGAAGATAATGATGCTCTTTGTTGCTGTATCTGCGCCCTTACTGTATTCATCTGTGCAAGCGTTGCATCATAATTCGTCTGTGCATTATCAAGATCCTGCTGCGATGCAAGACCTTTATCGGTCAGAGTTTTAATCCTGTCAAGCTCAAGTTTGTATTTCTTAAGGTTAACTTCCTGAGTTGCTAAATTGCTCTGTGCAACATTAATGCTTGCCTGTTCCATTTTCAATTTAGGCATATATGCATCAGGCTTAATCTTAACCACTACATCACCTTTTTTTACAACGTCTCCTTCTTTAAAGGGCAGCGAAACTATTTCACCGCTGATTTCAGCACTAATAACAACCTTAGTCTCTGCCTGAATCTTTCCCGTTGCAGTAACTATCTGTGTTATATTCTGCCTTGATACTTTTTCCGTCTGGACTTCGGTTAGTTTTTCTTTCTTTCCTGATACAACTACTGCAACTACTATCAGAATAACGATAACCAGAATGCCAATCCAGAGAATTCGCTTTTTCTTCTTCTTATTCTTCTTTGTATTATTCTGTTTTACTTCTGTGTTCGGTTTACTGTCTTCCATAATTTATAATGATTAAACTTTTAATATTTTAATTGTCCCGACAGATATTCAATCTGTTTCTGTGAAAGTACAAAATTGTACAGAGCATTAATTCGGTTAATGTATAAGTTATTCAGATTAGCTGTTGCCACCTGCACGTCCAGCAATGTTCCGTAACCGATTTTAAAATTCTCTTCTGATAATAACTTGTCCTGCTCAGACGATACTATATTCCTGTCAAGAATCTCTATCTGCTTGTATGCTGATTCAAGATCATAAATTGATTTCTTCAGGTCTGAACGTATTTGCTTTTCAAGCTTCACTATGTCTTCCTGCTTTTGCTTTATGTTCACTTCAGCAACTTGCCTGTTAAGGTCTGTCTTAAATCCCTGCAAAATCGGATAACTGAGTGTCAGACCGTATGAGAGTACTTTGTTTTTATCTATACTGTTGAGATTATTGCTGCTCCAGTTGTAAGTGCCAAATGCCGATAAACTCGGGAAATAAAGATTTTTCTTCGAAATACTTAACTTGGTTTCATTAATTTCGATGCTCTGCTTGGCAGATGTATAGTCATACCTTGTTTTTAAAGCGTTCTGTACCAAAGATTCAAAGTTCGAATTCTTTTGTATAACTGCTCTAAGCTCTTCTAAAGTATACGGAAGAGTCAGTTTGCTGTAATCTAATACTATTGATTTTGTTACGTCATCATTCAGCGTTGCGAGAAAATCAACCTTTGATTTTTCAAAATCATTCTTCGCAGTCACAAGTGTCAGCTCATTCTGCCCTACTTGTACATCCTGCTTATAAACATCAGACTGTGTTTTCTTGCCAACGTTGACGTATTCCTTTATCTTATTCAGCTGATCTATCGATGTCTGAAGATTATTGTTGTTCGTCTCTACAATCTTATCTTTTTTGATTACTTCAAAAAACTTCTGATAAACACTCATTATTATATCATACTTCGTCTTTTCAAGATCTGTATAAAGCATTGAAAGACTTTTCTTCTGAAGGTCAATGTTCTCTAAATTGGAAAGCCCGTTAAAAAGAACTACAGACGAATTCAAACCAAGTGAAAAGTTATCCGCAGTCGTGTTGTTATCAGGTATGGAAATTGGTATTCCGTTCTGATAAACTGTACCACCCTTTGAATCGGTGTTATTCCTGCTCCACTGACCTGAAAAATTTAATGTCGGTATTAAATCTCCGTATGATGATTTTACGTTGAACTTCTGAAGTGCTATATTGTTTTGATAGGTCGATACTGCTGTACTGTTCTGTATCGCAGTATTCACAGATTTTGTTAAGTCATAAACTTCCTGGGCTTTCAGACAACTAACAGATAATGTAAAGATAAAAGCTAAGACAAATATTTTTCTCATATAAATTTATATTTATTACTAATTAATTAAACGGATTAAAGGACAAAAGGTTTCATTAATATGCAAAATCACAATGTTACTCCCATTAATTTTAGAAATGCATTCCATACTTTTACAAATGTATAGATAATACTTATTTATTCCAATTCATTAAAATAACCGTTATGATTGATTAAAGTTGAAGTACTTTCATTAATAATCTCATCATTAACCGGTTTTATCACAAAGTAATTTCAATTATTAAGGTAAATGAAAAATTGTAAATCTTAAATATCATTCTTCTTTTTCATCTTTTTATAATTCTTCATCATTTTGCCGAATCCTTTATCCTTATTTCTTCTTTCTGAAACAGTGGACTCAAAATACGTCTTCTCTTTTTCCATCTTCAGATAGTTTTCGTATGAGTCTTTATCAAGTTCACCTTTTTCCACTGCTTCAAGAACGGCACAGCCTTTTTCCTGTTTATGCGTGCAATCTTTGAACCTGCATTTTTCAGAAAGGTTATAAATTATATCGAAAGTAATTTCCAGTCCGTTTGCCGAGTCTGCAATCCCCACTTCCCTCATTCCCGGATTGTCAATCAGTATACCGCCGTTTTCAAGAACAATGAATTCTCTGTGAGTGGTTATGTGTTTTCCTCTGTTTGTGCTCTCGCTTATTACGTCCGTTTTCATTACAGATTTTCCGGAAAGGTTATTCAGCAAAGTAGACTTCCCTACACCCGAAGAACCGAGCAGACAGTATGTTTTACCTCTTTCAATAAATTTATTTATTGCATCATACCCGTTCTGTGTTTCATTGCTAAGTGCAATCACTGGTACATTCTTAATGCGTGTATTTATAAGTTCCATAATTTCATTCAAACCGTTTTCATCCGTTAAATCAATCTTACTCAGGACAATAACGGGTTTAACATTCGAATTATTACAGATAGTCAGGTATCTTTCCAGTCTGTTGATATTAAAATCCCTGTCAACTGCCTGAATCAAAAATGCATAATCAATGTTGGTTGCAATAATCTGAATCCCTCCAAATTGACCTACAGCCTGTCTTTTAATGATAGAATATCTCGGAAGGATTTTATGAATGACAGCAAAATCAGAATCATAAGTTGTCACTGCAACCCAGTCGCCGACAGCAGGAAAATCTTCTCTGTCATTCGCATTAAAACGCATATTCCCTGTAATCTCGGCATCGTACTCGCCCTTATCAGTTTTAACCGCATATCTCTCCTTGTGTTCAGCAATAACTCTGCCTATTTCGAAATCTTTAATACTCTCATCAGCTCTGAGTTTTTCAACTCTTTCATTGTACCCCAAATCTTCTAAAGTCATATTCCTCAAAATAATTTTTAATCTATAAAATATTTTTAAACAATCATGTTTACATCATTAAATTTTTCCTGATTACAAAATGTGTATCGGGAAAAATCACTCTTACAGATTATTCTTTCTCTTTAATTTCTGATATTCTCTTTCAACCATATCTCCCTTGCCGCTATAGTATGATTCATAAAAATCGAACAATAAACCTATACCCCAAAAGAATGAAACATAAGCAGGCCAGGGAATTTTATCACTCAAATGAATAGTCATTTGTTCAAAGGGATGGGAAAAATAATTCATAAACCAGAAACCCCATAACACCGCATTTACGAGAAAGTATGATGTTAAATGACGTTTGAATTCGGCTCTTTTCCGCGCGATATTCCAGAGTTTGGTATCTTTAGGCTCTGTATTATTTTGATTCTCTTCCATAATATTTAATATTTTAGGATAATAAATAAACTTACAAATATTATTAATATACTATTTTAACGAATACTCTTTATAAATCAGCGATTAATTTTAATGCTTTTTGCTCTTACACTGAAAATCTCTTCTCAGTTGTAAATCACAATTAGATTGTGATTATATGCACAGTTTGTGTGAGCTCACCTGAATATTACGAGCTTCTATTTCACTGTTGCTGTCTTCTCAATCCCGAAAATATCATACGGCTTCTTACTGTAATTTTCATTTACCAGAAATGTCAAAGCTACTATAAACGCTATAAACCCAACCACAACCATTAACTGCACACCAGAAGTTTTCTGAATATCCTGTTTTGCTTTCACATCGCAGACTTCTCCGGGACAATGCTGGGCTTTTTCCTTGTAGAACAAATTATAAAACTTGCATCCAAGACAAATCCCGAACACAGATTCAAAGTAAAGGAAAACCAGACAAATTAAACACGTAATTCCTGTTATCGGACTGTACGCATTTATCACTACCATATGTATGAACATTGTGACTGCAAGCACAACTCCAATATACCACGAAAACTTTTTCTGAACAGCACCGACGTATTCAGGTGTTTGGTTCCTTACCATCAGCCTTCCGAGAATTAAAGTAGGCGAAAACTTCGGATTTATAAACACACGGATTAAGAAATCCACAAGGAAACCTGTAATCACATACTTAAACATCGTAAAATCACCTTTAAGAATAATAATCAGAAAAGAAATAAGTGTGAACAGGAAAAGAATTCCTGCGGCTGCCCTTATTTCCCTTTCATTCAGCACCTTGATGTTGTAACCCTGAACCTCTTCCCCAAAATTTATAACTTTACTCATATATTATTTATTTGATTTATTAATTTATTATTAGAACGCATTAATTGAATATTTGTTACAATAATTATTTTAATCCGAAAAGTCCATCCCGTTTTATAGGTACATAAAATGAAATCAATCAACCAACTTTGCCAATCCTTACATAAAACTCACTCGCTTACCTTCTTCACAATGCTTAATCAATTTCTCCAGCCTTCCAAACCTTGTCTCTTCTTTCTTCGCCGACATAATCCAGTGAACTACCATTTTACTGTAAGACGGTGCCTGCTTCAAAAAGAAATCCCTTGCAGACTTATGTTTCTTAAACTCCTTTTCAAGAACCGGACTAAGAACTTTCGTATCACTTTCAAAGCTGTAAACCTTCGACTTCTCATCCCTGCGATGTTTAAAAGCCTCAACACCGGCAGGCATCATCTTTCCGGCTTTTGTCAGTGTTTCTACTTTTGCGATATTAATCGCACTCCAGTTACTCGTTTTCTTTCTCGGCGTGAAGCGGTTACAATAGGAAATCTCATCAACCGACCTGCGTGTACTGTCAATCCACCCGAAACACAGCGCTTCATCCACCGCATCCGACCAAGACATATTAAACTTCCCGCTGTCCTTTTTATAAAATCCTACAATCAGTTCAGACTCTTTCTTATGGTTAGTTTTTAACCATTTCCTGAATTCTGACTGAGAAGAGAAAAACTTTATGTTCATAAATAAATTTATTTAATCAGAAAAACAACTTTCACCTTTGCCGAAATGGTTACTAACCCTTTGCTGAAAACAGAAGAATCGCCGTTCCCCTGATAATCACCTAAACTTACCATATTGTTCATCTGATTTCCAAAATAAGGAGAGGAATATTCCTCACTAATCATAATCGGGTCGCCGATTTCTTTCCCGTAAACAGCGGCCATCATCTCAGCCTTTTCCTTTGCGGCTTTCAAGGCATTCACACGTGCCAGCTTTCTGGACTCAATTTCTTTTGAAGAAGATAAAAGAGTATTTGTTATGTAAACATTATCCAGAGTAACGGAATAATCCGAAATCTTATCGTAAATACTAAAATCAGAAGTACTGAACCAGACTGTATTTGTAACGGTATATTTCTTTGACTTTGCATCGTACTGATAGTTCTTCGTAAACCGCAAACCACTCGTGGAAATCTTTTCTTCCTTCACGCCGTTATCTTTCAGCATTGCAAGAATTTTTCCGGTAGAAGCATCATTATTATTTTTGGCAGACTGTAAATCATTATTGTCATCCTGAACTTTTATTTCCCAGTTCATAACATCGGGCTGGACTTCAATCGTAGCATTACCCGTAACCTCAACAACTTTCTGTTTATCCTGTGAAAATGAATTTAATGCAGCAGCAAAAGTGAAAATGAATATAACTATTCCGGTGATTAAGTTTTTCATAATAATAGTTTAATTTTAAAATAATATAGCAATAGCATCAAAGGTATGAAATTGAAAAATATAAGAACAAAGGAAGTATCTTACGGATTAATATTTTCGACTGCTTCGAAAAATTCAATAATAAAGAAATTTGATAAGGTATTGAAAATTTGAGAATTTTCAATACCCTTTCTTTAATTCTTCTTCGGATAGTTAGTTCTGTCAGGTCGCAAGACTTGACAGGCAAGAACTATTATTCAATAATGGAACTATTTCGTTTATATGTACATCTATGGGAATATGATTGTGTAAAGATAAACCAGAAATACTACGAAGAGGATTATTCCCTGAAGGATTGTAAAAGGTTTCAAGATGATTTGAAATGACGAAGATATCTTTTTTATCCTTACTTATTATTTAAAATTCTGAAGACATACATTCACAGATGTGAAGAATTCATTTTTAATTTTCACTTGCTTATTTTAACGAATATGTATAAAATTGACTTAGAGTAAAATTTATTTACTCTGAGGAATATATAAATATTTCCCAAATTTTAATCTTTAATCGGAGGATACCAAAATGAAGATTATTATTTCTACTTTAATTTTTGTGTTTACACTTCTAAGTGTTTGCTATTCTCAAAGCGGATGGATAACTCAAAACGGAAATACTGCAAATGAATTGCGTGATGTGCAATTTGTGAATGCACAGACGGGATGGGCTGTTGGGTTTTATGGAACGATTCGGAAAACTACTAATGGCGGGCTTAACTGGATTACACAGAATACTCCCGCAACACAGGAAGGTTTTGTTTGCTGCTACTTTTCGAATGACCAGACTGGCTGGATAGGCGGCGGGAACCAAACACTGAATTATTCTTACATTTACAAAACTACTAACGGCGGTGCCAACTGGACGAATCAGTATAACTCGTCAAGTTCGGGACTTATTATGAAGATGTGGTTTTCAGGTTTGCTTAACGGCTGGGCTGCGGGTGCGGGCGGAAAGATTATGGCAACTACGGACGGCGGACAAACGTGGGTACAACAAAATACGGGAATAACAACTGACCTTACAACCATATTTTTTGTGAATACAAATTCAGGATGGGCAGCCGGCGGTGCGGGCGTTATGCTGCGTACTACAAACGGCGGTTCTGTATGGTCGCCATTCTACAGCGGAACTACTCAGGATCTGGAAGGCATGCATTTCATTTCTTCGCTTACAGGCTGGGCTGTTGGATATAACGGTGTGATTCTGAAAACAACAGACGGAGGTATGAACTGGAGTGCAAAACCTTCGGGGACGACTAAGTGGTTAAATTCTGTTTGCTTTGTTAATTACAACACAGGATGGGTTTCAGGCGGAGAATATTACACTGCGAACTCAGGTCAAATTCTCAAGACAACAAACGGAGGAGATAACTGGAATACACAATCTGTTCCTTCTATATCCTGGCTTGCAGATGTACATATGATAAATACTGACATTGGCTGGGCAGTTGGAAGAAATGGTTCAGTTTTAAAAACTCTTAATGGAGGTCTTGCTGCACCTTCAGCTCCATATCTGGTATTCCCTTCTAACAACGCGATAAATGTCCCTGTGAATACAACTTTTCGCTGGACATTAGTGGATAATGCACAGCGTTACACAATTCAAATTTCTACATTGCCAAACTTTGCAGTGATTACAGATTCTATCACAGTGGATACAAATATCTACAATATCCCAAACGGAAAATTAAATAATTCATTAACATATTTCTGGCGCGTTAATGCAGAGAATTCATACGGAGATGGACCGTGGTCAACTGTCTGGCAATTCTCCACAACAACAGTTGGCATAAATCCGATTTCAAGCAATGTACCTTCTACTTTTAAAGTGTACGATGCATATCCGAATCCATTTAATCCATCGACAAGAATAAAGTTCGATGTACCAAAATCTGCTTCGATAAGAATTTTAATTTACGATATGACAGGACGGCAGGTTGATAATCTTTTTGAGGGGAATGTTTCTGCGGGAACATTCGAAACCGTATGGAAAGCAGATAAATTTAATTCAGGAATTTATTTAATTAAATTCATAGCGAATGATTTTTCAATGGCAAAGAAACTTATGCTGGTTAAGTAATTAAGATATAAATCTTATTTTAACAAAAGCGGATTGATTCATAATCCGCTTTTGTTTTATAAAATCCAATTGCCTTCCTTTTTATCCTTATTTTTGATTTAGAATTTCATAATTTAACAAAACAAACAGAAATG
>CAIUQV010000400.1 GCA_903901375.1 uncultured Ignavibacteriota bacterium | reverse complement strand
GGAAGGAGGTATTATGGTTCTATGTTGCACTAGGTATCAGTGCAATCAAATCCTGATGACTGTTTTCAATTCATAAATAAATGGAAATGTTATATATTGTGTTATGATTACTAACAAAATATTTAATGAAGTAATATTCAGAGCTGCAAGGAGCGGCGGCAAGGGCGGCCAGAACGTAAACAAAGTTTCGACAAAGGTTGAATTATATTTTAATGTATATGATTCGATATACCTGAGTTATGAGGACAAGATTACACTGCTCAATAAACTTTCGAACAGGATAGATAAGAACGGTGTCCTGAAAATTTCAAACGAAACCGAGAGATCGCAGTTTAAGAACAAACAGATAGTAATTGATAGATTCAGAAAGATGCTGACGGAAGCTTTAAAGAAACCGAAGAAAAGGTTAGAGACGAAACCGACTGTTGTCTCGAAAGAGAAAAGAATAGCTTCGAAGAAAATTGTATCGAAGAAGAAGGCTTTGCGTTCGGAGAAGATAGAGATTTAATGATTAGGTTCACAGAGTACACAGAGGTATCACAGAGTACATAGAGGTTTTATAAGCAGAAGAAAAAGAGAGTTACCACCAAAACACCAAAGCACCAAAGAGAGAAAGATATTTTACCACTGAGAACAGCACAGAGATTTTTAATCAAATTCAAAAATAGAAATTATTCATACTTATGTTTATAAAGCCGGGAATATTTGATAAGTTCGGGAATGTCATTTGCGGAGTGAGTACGAGGTTCGGGAAAGAAGCCCGTCCCCCGTTTGACTTTAATATGAGCTTTAAAGTCGGTGATGATGCCGATGCAGTGAAGAAGAACAGAAAAGACTTTTTTGATGCGCTCGGGATTGACGGGAGCAGGGTGACATTTCAGTTTCAGACACATTCTACTGTACATAATTACGTAAGCGAGACCTGTTTCTTCAGCGGCTCTGACGGGCTGTACACAGATAAAAGCGGATTATTCCTTGCGGTAAATGTTGCAGACTGCATACCGGTTTTTGTTTACGATTCAGAAAACAAAATTGCAGCAGTAATACATTCCGGATGGAAAGGGACTCAGCAAAGGATTGTAACTCATACGATAAAGACGATGACGGACACGTTTAATTCAAAACCCGAACAACTGTATGTCTACGTAGGTCCGGGAATAAGCATTAATAATTTTGAAGTAGGAAAAGAGGTATATGATTTATTCGAAGAGGAATTTAAAGAAGCGAGAGCTGGAAAACTGTATGTTGATTTAAAGAAGGATATATACTCAAGACTTATAAACACCGGTGTGCCTGCAGAGAATATTGAAGTTAGCGGGTATTGTACTTATGGCGATAAGGAGTTGTTTCATTCGTACAGGAGGGACGGGGAGAAGTCGGGAAGAATGCTGGGCGTGATTGGAATGAAGTGATAGAAAAAGAGATTTATCACTAAAACACCAAAGCACCAAAAAGAGGAAGAAGGAACGCGGATTAATGCAGATGGAAAAGATATATGCAGAATCAGAAATATATTGCCGCATAATTTTTTGTGTTTAATAAATCGAATGAAATGAATAGATTTGTACAGGCTATTACTTCATCATCTTTTGAACAAGAAAATTAAGCT